>NZ_JADNDZ010000120.1 GCF_015552075.1 Collinsella aerofaciens | reverse complement strand
CGGCGCAGCACGTCATAGCGCATCGCGCGCGTGACCTTCGCGTGCTCCTCGTCGTTGGCCATACGCCGGTCCTGGTACTCAAGGCGGCGCTTCTCCCGCTCTTTCTTTTTCTTGGATTTGCGATGTTCCTTTATAAGCATCGTCAGGATCGTCTCAGCCGCCCAAAGCACAATGGCAAGCTGAATAAGTGGCATGAGCGACTGGAATATCTGAGTATAGACATCGGACGTATCCATAGCGATCCCTTCCGTTGAAAATAGACGCTTCAAGCATAAAATCCCGCAAATACCGCTGCTCCCCCCACTTGGTGCCATGAGGTGACACCTGGCTTGGAACACTTGTTCATAGCCGCCCGCCCGACTTCCTCCGAAACGATGATTGGAGCATCAGAAGTTCAGACGGAGGGAGAGATATGGCCGTGGAGCTTGACCTGAGCATGCTTCCTGATTGGCTGAGGGACATGGATGACAGCCCGTCGGTGAGGCCCGGTGCGGACGATGGAACCCGTTACGGCCTCACATGGTGCGGTAGCTTCACAGTACACGGCCTCGGGTTCCAGGCGATGAACGGGACGACGACCGATTTCGCGATGGCCTGGCCTATCGGCAATGGCGCCTGGCAGGTATTGCGGGACGCCTACGACATCTATGACCCTATCGCCGGACAGGACGGCTATATCGAGACCGACGATCTCAATGACATCATGCGCGAGAACGGGTTCCGCTCACTCAACTCATTTACTGCCGCAAAGGGCGGGGGGTGGCGCGAGAGCCTTACGCGCGCCGTCGCGGCCAGGTGGTGCAGGGAGCGCTACTCGGTCCCCCTGACCTTTATCGATGGGCCCTCGGCGCTATCGAGGCTCGTCTCCTGTGCCACTGTGTTCGACCCATATTCGAACAGGGCGCTCGTTTCCGCAGCAATCGAGCGAGAGATGGTGCGCCAGGAAAACGCCTACAACATGGCCGCTTACGCCAACGCACGTGAGCTCAAGAGCGAACAGCTTCGCTCTGTCGCGGTCGTTCCAGGGAAATCGGTTGGCCATGGGGTAGGAATGGAGGCGGCGGGAGTCCCGCGACGCCCACAAGACCCGAGAGCAAACGGCTGCGGACCAAAGTTCGGGCATTAGCGATAGAAAGGGCAGACTGCAATGTATGAGAAAGTGTGGGAAGGCGCGGCACCCGGCCTGGACGGTACCGAGTGGGACCTCACCCTTGAATTCGATGAGTCCACCGGGCTGTTCCGGTGCACCGGCGCGCTGAACGGGGAGACCGTCGAGAGTCATGAGTGTGTAGACCCCGTAATCTCCGGATTCATGGATGAGCCGGGCGACCGGATTGTGATGGACCTTGGCGGGATGCCACTTATCCCGGGCCCCCCTCTGGAGATGCAGGGTCGATTTGCCCCCTTCTCGTTTCCCGACCAGATAGTCGCCGGCACGTGGCGTACCCCCAGGGATT
Source organism: Collinsella aerofaciens (assembly GCF_015552075.1). Taxonomy (GTDB): domain Bacteria; phylum Actinomycetota; class Coriobacteriia; order Coriobacteriales; family Coriobacteriaceae; genus Collinsella; species Collinsella aerofaciens_Y. The sequence goes on along the minus strand of NZ_JADNDZ010000120.1, from coordinate 32,085 downwards.
GGCCGGAGGCGCGAAAGGCGGCGACCGCGGGGGACCTCGAAACTAGGATGCTCAACATCGTGTCTTCCGGCGATGAGGTCAAGTCCTACCGGGCGGCCGTCAAGGAGTGCTCAAGACTTCTGAACAGCATGTATGGAGATCCGTCCCGCTGGCCACGGAGCGCTGTCGATGCCCTGCTTGATTACCCCCGCGGAACCATACCCGGAAATGAATACCATGACGCGGGACTCGACGGCCACATGCTTCCCCCGGAGTTCTCTGCCGCCATTATCAGCAAGGGAAGTGCATTGGCGGGCAGGGTCGTGGACTATCGCGATGCGGTGTACGCACTCTTCCAGAAAGCCACTTCCGATAGCCTGGTTGTAGAACCGGATTGGCAGAACCGATGCTTCGGCGTAATTCCCAGTGTCGATGTGGCGCAGTTCATCCGCGAGCTGTCCGAAGGTGACACCGTGACCCTATCGCTTGCCGCCAACTTCGACTCGTTCGGGATGAGCACCGTGGACCTGGGCGACGTACAGCTCGACCTCAAGTCCGCCGGTTGGTACAGGAGCCAACTCGGAGTGCTAAAAGTCTGGGACGGCTCTTTCGATGGACATGCCTTGGGAAAACTCCCCCTCGAAGAGCTTCACGACTATATCGAAAACAGCCTTAACGGCCTTTTCTACGCGAACTGGGAGGGCGCGTTCCTCGATGGGGAATACGGTGTCGACATGGACGGCGACGCGGACAGGGTACTCATCTGTGCAGAGGTGATCCACGAGCATGACAACGTTGATGGTCACGGTATAGCTCACGGGGAGTGCTCATGGAGGGCAGTCTCATGGTCTAAATCCGAGAGGGTCTACCATGTCGAGCTGTACCAAGCTCCAAAACTTCTCAATAGGGCTCTCATGAGCTCCGAGCAGAGCAGCAGGCAAATGGATGCCACCTTCGCATCGTTCCCATCGGAGTATTTACCGGACATGCGCACCATGCCGATGATGATGACGGGCGAGTCGAGGGCGTTCGTCAACGCCCGCTATGCGATCGACCCCGACCGCTTGCTTAGGGGACACGATCGCAAGGACGCTCAAAGTAAGACAGTGCCCGGCACTGCCGCGCTCAAGGAGAATCTTGCGAAACTTGACCAGAAGGCAAAAGTAAATCAGTCATCGAAAAAAGAAAGTCGTGGTTGGCATGTTTGAGAGGGTATGGAGCGGAGAGATCGAGGGCTGCAAAATCTCCCTTGGGTTCAATGAGACACGCGGTCTGTTCAGATATACCGCGAAAAAGGATGGCGTGCTCATAAGCGACCGCCTTTGCGCCGACCCGGTCGATGCCGGCCTCATGGATGCCCCCGGTGTCAAATGGAACAACAAGACGCCGCCACTCCCAGCGTCATCGTTTATCTCCTTCGAGGGCCGCTTCTCGATATTCGGCACGCCCGAGGATATTGTGGGCGGTACCTGGCTCTCCCCCGCCGACTGGCCGCAAGATCGTAAGAGGGTGGCGGTCCACGAGCTGGCCGGGCGCATGAGGCGGATCGCGAGCCGTTATTCTATCGACCGCGTACCGGTCGAGGCATACTTGAACTTCGGCCTCATCGACTGCTCGAAGCGCCTGAACGCCATGTTCGGAGGTCCCGAAAAATGGCCGAGGGCCGCATTCGAGCTCCTGCTCACTGCCACCGGGTACAAGGAGCTCGCGCTCGGAAAAAGCTTCGCCTACAGCGACCCGTACCTGCTCGCCGACCCGCGCAAGATGCCTAGGCAGGTCATCGAACAGATTCGCAAGGCGGCAACACCTAGTTTGCGGCATGAGTTGCTCTCTTATCGAGACGCCGTTGTCAGCCTTTGCAAGGAGTCCCGCATGAAATACGGGGGCAACGCGGATACGTTCACAGTTCTGCCGTTCGTGAACGTCGCCGAGTTCATTGACGAAATCCGGCAGTCCGACAGGATATGCGTCGACCTTTATGCGGACTTCGATGGTGATGCCGTGCCAAAGGCCAACCTGGGACAGACTGCAATCACCCTCAATGACATAGATGCCGAGAAGATTAGGCTTAATCTGGACAGGGCTAGAGAGAAGCGAAATTACTATTGGTCGAGGAGGGGCGAGAATTCCTCATCCAAACTGAACCTCTCGACATTTACGTTCGAGTTGACTGAGTTGGTCGCGGCCATCAAGTCGTGCGCCGACTGGAGCCTGTTCTCCAACCATATGGTTCACTTCCCTGACCTCGGGTACGACCTCGACGCGTCCGGCGATTCCGATCGCATCCTCCTTGCCTGCGGCATGAGCGAGTGGCGCTCGGACGACGCCCAGGAGTGGATGGCCGTCTCCCTTTCCAAATCAGACCGTCTCTACCATATCGAGCGTATCGACGCATGGGATTCCTACGAGGGGCCCGAAATCGAGGTCACGGAATCGAGCGCCGCGAAGATCTACCCGAGCGACCTCATCGACCAGATCGCGGCAGACCATAACGGGTTCAGGGAGACGGATGGCGCCCGCCCTTCATTAACTCCCGCCACATTGCCCGTCACATCACTCTGCTCGAGTATCCGGAAGCCTATTTGCCGCCAAAGCAGAAGACCCCGGAGAAAACTCCTGGTACCGCTGCATTAAAGGAGGGACTTGCGAAGCTCGAGAAGAAGGCTGAAACAAAAAAGACGCCCAGCCACAATAAGCGGCCGGGCTACTTCACCTATTGATCGAAAAAACCGGGGGAGCCGAACGCGACGCTCCCCCGGTTCCACTTCCCCGCGGGCGACTTCCCGCGGAATCAGCCATCAAAGCCGGTGCCCTTTGGATCCTTTCGCGCCCACTATGGCCGGAGCCCCCTATTTCGAGCTGACGACGCCGTCGGCTTGAGCCAAAGACCACTTGATGTACAGGACGGTATCGCGCTTAGCCGTAATCGAGCCGGTCGATTCGCCCTGCTGGCTCGCTGAAGTCAGCCAGCACATCGGGACATACCGGCGCCAGGTGCCGTCGGATGTCTTCCGGTAGACGTCTTCGGGTTTTGCCGGGGCGACGCGCTCGCCCCAGTAGACGGCCTTATGGGCGCGCCCATCGTCACCGATGGCCGGCAGCGCGATCCCCCCGAGGGAATGGGACTCACGTCCCTTGCCGTAATCGGGGAGTTCTAGGGCACCAGCAACCTCCGGGGCGCCGTCGCTCGCGGCGGTGCGGTACACGGCCCCCTCCTCGGGATGAAGCGAGCCTTCCGCATATTCGATTCTGACCGTGCAGCGATTGCGGCCGTAAAGGTGGAGTTCCTCGCCTGCCTTGAGCTCCGATCCCCCATAGGGCCTCGTCAGCCCCGTATCGGAAAACCAGCCCGTAAAGCCCGTGCTCTGCTCCTCGCCGAAATGGTCATTCAGGTTGCATCGGGTTTTCAGCGCGGCCGCGGTGGCCTCCGCGCTGGCCGCGTGGTGGCCGGGTTTGGCCGTTTCCGTGAAGACTACCGATTTGTCATCCACTCCGTCGGCGTGATAGACGACCTTTACCCCTGCGATATGGATGGGCCCGGCGCTTACGAATCCATGGAACCGGTGAACGAGCGGTGAGTCATGGTTGGCCCCCTTGCGCAGTTCAGTCGGAAATGCCTGCATGACGACACAGGAGAGATAGCGGTCCTGCATATCGGCGAATTCGTCTTCCGTGATGTTTAGAGTCCCACCGTCACGCGAGAAATCCCGCAATACCACGGCTCCTTCCGGTTTTGGGATCAAATCGACTTGGACGCACCTCAGGTCATTCGATGCGGTGAGGTCGCCTACCCCATCAACTGTCGGCGCATCGAGTCCCGTTCCCGAAACGTAGCCCGCCGTCCAGCCGACGTTCGAGTTGAACGCCCTTACCTCGAGGTCGAAATGCAGCGAGACGTCACCGGTGAGCCAGACCTTGATGGCGCTCCAGCGCAGGGACCTCCCTCCCTCGCCCACTGGCTCCCCGTCGGCCGCGGCATCGCTCCACCCGCCGCCCTTGGCGAGCATGCTGTAGCGGATCGATCCTTGCCATGGCGAGCCCTCGAGGCGAAGCGAGAGCGCCTCTATGCACATCAGCTCGGACATATTCATGCCGACATGGCGGTATGCGGCGCATTCGGGCATGTCGCCGAAGTTCGACAGGTGGCATGTTCCGATAATGGAGGCGCCTGAGCAGCCGTCGGGCACCTCGTCGGTTTCCGATTGGTACCAGCGATAGGAGAAGTGGGTCGGGGCATTGCCCCCGTTGCCCTTTTTGACATCCGACCAGTTCCTGCACGGGCTACATGTGAGAAGCGGGTCCGAGCAGGCCACGGGCTCCACGCGAGTCAGCTCGGGCTTGCCGTCGTTCAGCGTGAGCGAGCCTGTGAACTGCACCTCCTTCACGACCCATGCCGAAGCGCGGTCGCCCGCCACCCCATCCTTGTAGCCGCTATGGAAGAGGTTTAGCTTCGAAGCCTTCGCGACGGTCGCATTCGGCCTATTCACGCACAGGCCAGAGGCATCGCTTATGATGGCCATCGCGCCGTCGCCGTACAGGGCACCCCCCTCGGAAAACCTCTTCGTTACCCACCATGCGCTGGCCCTCGATTGGATGCCCGCGCTGTTGATTTGAAAGGGCTGGGTGCAGTTGGTATGGCTGAATTCCTTTCCGTCCCATGGCCCGCCCCATGAGGCGTTCACCGCGCGGGACCCATCGGCCACATGCGCGGGGCGCATCGTCGTGAGAAAGCCCGGGACGGGTCCCCAGTCGGATTGATAGGTGTCATCGCGGACCTTGGTGAATTCGGTGAGGAACAGCTGGTTGAAATTACCGCCATATGCCTGCTGATAGATGTCCGTCGCATCGGTAATCGAGGCGTCACGCACGTCCCAGTTGAGCGTGTCGTCGTCCGCGGCGTGGATGCGGCACACGATGCCCTGGATATCCTCCGTCGTGAGGTAGGTATGCTCCACGGTGGATGATATCCATCCCGTCTGGGAGTGCAGGGCGTCGACGTTCTCGTCATGGGAGACGCCCTCGACGTAGATGTTGAAGATGTTCAGGTCCGCGGCCCACCTATGGGTCACGTCTCTCGATGTCCGCCTGTACCACTTTCCCGTGTCATGGTACTGGTAGTGCTTCCATCCGGTATCGTGTCGGCCGGTGCCGACCCCAAGCTCCTCGTTGGTAAGGTTGCCATCGAAGGTGACGATATTGTTCTCCTGCTCGTCCTCCTTGATTGCTCCGAGGTTGTCATGCTCCCACGCGAACCATAGGCGGTGGCCCCTGGGGTTGTAGTTGTCGTCCCCGCAGGCGGTCAACGGGTAGAAGGAGAGGTGGAACCACAGCTCGTTCTCGTAGTCGCATTCAACCTGGAGGTTCAGGGCGTAACGAAGGATCTGGACGTAGGCGTAGCGGAAGGCGTACCACTCTGTCCATCCGTTTGCCCAGCCCATGCATTGGTTTATGGGGTTCGACCTGCCCCTGCAGCAGTTGATCTTGCCGTTGCGCATCCCATAGGCGTCCCAGGCGCCCTGCCCGATCGCGGCATTCTGTCCCCAATAGTCCCACCCGAGCGCCGTGTCGGCACCGAGCAGGCCGAGTCCTGCCGCGACCGCCAGGGCCGCGAACAGTCCTCGTCTCGTAATGGGGGTATCCCCTAAGGATGAGTCTTCGCTCTTCCCCTCATCGTGCTTGTCGAACCTCATCTACGCACACCTCCCGTCAGGGACATGCGCGGACTCGGGAAGGAGGCCGCACCTCCGTCCCGAGCCGTCGTTAGTTCTTTGTCGTGGCGACGCCGTCCGACTCCGCATACGCCCACAGGGCGTAGACGGTCGTGTCGCGTTCCATCTTGATTGTCGAGAGAGGCGTCCCCCCCCCGCCCTATCGGGCATGTAGCCCTTGAAGACGAGGCGTCGCCAAGTTCCGTCCTCGCGCTTGGCGAAGACGTCCTCGTAGCCGGCTAGCGTCACGGACTCGCCGCGGTAAAAGGCGGTATGGCCCACGCCGCCATCTCCGATTGCCGGCAGGTCGATCTTATCGAGCCTGTGCCTCTCGGCAAGAGCGGTGAAATCGGGCAGCCCGAGCGCACCGTCAACCGCATCTGCGCTATCGCTCGGCTTTCTGCGGTAGACGGTCCCGGCGTCGGGCTCAAGCGAGCCTTCCGCGTACTCGATGCGCAGCGTGCAGCGGTTGCGCCCGTATAGCTTCAGTGCGCCCTTCCTGGGAATCTCGAGGGAGCCGGCTGGATCGCGCAGGGCGGCGTCCTTGAACCAGCCCGTGAATCCGGTGGCCGCGTCCTCGCCGTAGTGTGCATAGAGGTTGCAGGGATTTTTCCCGGCAGCCTCCAGCGCGGCCACGATGGGCGCGTATCGATCGCCGGGATGGACATTCTTATCGACATATACGCGATGGCCGTCATCGATGCCGTCCGCATAGTACTCGACGCTTGCCGACTCGATGAGGCAGGGCTTGGATATGACGGTGCCGCGATAGCGGTCCGTCCATATGCGATCGGTGTTCCTGGAAGGAAGGCGAAGAGCCAACATGGCGGCTGCGTATAGGCACCCGGAACCGAACTCCTCGGTCACCTCGACGTTCTCCTCGGCGCTGAACTCCCGCACCACCCGCGCGCCCGTCGGCTTGCGGATAAGGTGGACGTTCATGCCCGAGATCTTGGTATCGGAGCTCCCGTCCGGCTCGGGACCGCATGCCGGTGCCGTCTCGAGCGTCAAAGGCTCGTCTTTTGAGTTGTGGACGTACACCGGGTCGCTCCACGCGCAGGTGCCGCCGAGCAGCTTGGTCCTGACCACGAGGTCGTACTCATCTGCGATGTCCCCGGTCAGCCACACCTTAACGCGGCTGATTATCTCGGTATCATAGTCCCCATTCGAGCACACCTTGGACCCGTCGGCGCCCTCATCCCATTCGCCGCCGGTGAAGCGCTGTGCCGCATAGTGAATCGATCCCTTGAATTTCGAATCCTGAAGACGCATCTCGAGGCTGAAGATGGAATGTCCCCCATGGGGCCAACCGATATGGCGGTGCGAGTAGGCCTCGGTCTGCTGGCCTCCCCATGTCGCGACTCGGCAGGATGCCATGATCGCGGCGTCATCGCTTGCGACCGCCTCCTCCGAGTCCGTCATGTACAGACGGAAAATCGGGTAGACGGGCAGTTCGCTCTCGTTTTTTGCCCCCAGGACATATCCCGCCGGCTTGATGCTCTTAGATTCGTCCTTGAACTTGTTGTGCCACCCCAGAATCTTCAGGCTGTCGCCGACCTGGGCCTCGTCCTTGGATAGCCCGACATCGCCGTGGCAGACGACCTCCTCGAGATCCCATTGGGCGTTTACCTGGGTCGCCCAGAGTCCCGGGCACGCCGGATTGGACACGGCTACGCAGGTGCTGCTGTCGTCCTTGGTAACCCCCCAGGTGTCGAGCCTCTGCCCGTCTGCATCGGAGGTGATGAACCAGCATTTGTGGTCCGTCTCGTTCGTGACAGCGGGCTCATGGTGGACCCACCAGGAATTTGTGAGGTTGGTCGATTCTGGATTACGCCAGATTTTTGCGTAACCCTGCTCCATGGTGGGAGAGGTGTGGCCATAGTTATCCAAGCCTCGATCGAGACCGGGGCCGATCATGTTCGCGATGCAGAAGGTGAAGCATCCCAGGCCATCGGATTTATTCGGCCAGAACATCCAGTTCTGATTGACCCCGTCATAGTCATGGTGGAGGCAGGTCGCCCGACCGTTCTCGTAGCGGGCGACGGGGACGTTGTTCTCATAATATCCCTGGACGAGGTCGACTCTCAGGTTCGGCGCCGTGACGGGGATGATCTTGAAGATGCCGCCCATGAGCGACAGGTCGTTTTCGATATATATCTTATCGGTCTGGACGGACATGTCCCTATCCTTCGGGGCATTCTGCGAGGAGACGATGGCCGATGAGGGCCTGACGTTGTTCTTCCAGCAGTTGAAGATATCGATATGCGCATAGACGTTGTGGCCGGTCTTTGCCTGCCTGCGTCTCAGGAATGTCGACCATCCGGGACCCTCATAGAACCCGTGGTAGAGCCATCCGTAGGCATTCACATGGCGGTCCTCGCCCTCGGAGCCGTCGTTGATGAGGTTGCCGACGAAGTTGCCGACCGGCACGCCGTCGATATAGCAGGTGCCCTTGTTGTCGTCGCCGTCATCGCGCCCGAGCCAATATCCCCTCCAGGGATTGGTCGCGCAGTAGGAGGTGCAGTAGTAGAACGGACGGAAAACGATGTGGTCATAGAGCTCGTCGGACCAATCGCACTCGAATACCATCGCGAAGGCGTAGCCAAGTCGGTGGCTGTAGTCATTGTGGATATTCCAGAGGTCCCAGTTGTTCGCATAGCCGAACCAGCGATCGTTGGCGCCACGGGTCCGATCCGGATGCGTCAGGTCGCCGCTGTCTTTGCTTGGTCCGATATAGCCGGCTCCTGGCCCAAAGTCGACGGCGGCATATGCGAGCGCATCGCTCGCGCCCATCAGGCCGAGGCCGGCGGCGATGGCGAGGGCCGCGAGGAAACCGCGGCGCGAGACCGGCGTGAATAACCCCGCCTCGGACCCGTCGTCATGGTGCCGTGCACTATCCCCTGCAAGTCGGGTATCGGTTGCAATTTTACCGGCTGAACCAGTGGCCGCCTTTCTCCAGGAACCCATCTCAGTACTCCCTCGATTTGACGGCGGATAGACCGCAGCAGGCCAGAACGGCCAAATAGACCCCCGCATGGCACAGGTCGAGCCTCAGCACGGCGAGTGCGCAGGCCGCAAGGCCGAACACGGCGGTGAGCGCGTAGAATCGCCAGTCATCTACCTTGCGCGCTATGAGGGCGAAGATGAATATGGCCACGGGGATCCAGATGCTCTCGACAGAGCCCCGCGTCAGATAGAAAAGGACGGCGCGCCCGCCCATCGTGGGAGCTATGTTGACGATGATGGAATATGCGGAGAAGGCGCAGGAAGGCAGAAGGGTCGCTGAAGACACCAGCGCCGAGAGGGAGAGCTCCTCCTCATCCGGCCCCATAAGAGAAAGGTTATCCAGCACTCGATATCCTCCAAGGAACTACGGTTGCCATCAGTTGCTCGGGGCCCTGTGGCGACAGCCCGCCACAAGCCCATGGTCGCCTGTGGGCATTCGGCCCCATCAAAAGCGTAAAACGACAACCCGCATGGTGCCGGGCAGTTTGGTGCCACGGGGTGACAGGACCAGTCATGGGTGGCTGCTATCCTGGGTAAAATGCCGTCAGGAATCCGTACACCTATCGGAGTATGCAGATATATGTTGAACAGATTATTCAGTTTGCTGACAGGGGCAAATAAAGATCAAAATACTGCCGATAGCCCACATGCGCATGGGTCCCTGAGCCCGGAGCTACAGCGTCATTTCGTTTACAGCTATATCGATCAGGTCGGGTTCGAGCGCGAGGGCTTCGTCCCGAACGGTGTGTATGAGACATCGATCGTCTCTTTCGTGTACAACCATGAGAGGATCGAGGGCAGCTCGCTCACAGAATGGCAGACGAGGACGATTTTCGAAACGAGGGACGCCGTCCTCGCGGACACTACCACCCCGGGAAATGTCCGCGAAACCGCAAACCACACGAAAATGTTCGATTTCCTTTTCGATTCACTGGACAGGGAGCTCACTCCCGAACTCATAAAGGAGATCCACCTACAACTCATGGACGGAGTGATGGACGTACCCGGCCAATGGAAGGTCCTGGGAAACGGAGTGGGAAGCGTCATCACGGCGCGACCGGAGGAGGTCCCCGCGCTGGTCGACCGCCTTGTCTCCGAATATAACAAGTATCAGCCGTCCCTGGAGAATATCGTCAGGTTCCACGTGCGGTTCGAGACAATCCACCCCTTCCCGGACGGCAACGGCAGGGTCGGAAGGGCAATTGCATTCAGAGAGTGCCTGCGCGCCGGCCTCGTCCCGTTTATCGTGACGGACGCGTCCAAGGATGCCTACTACGACGCTCTCGATGAGTTCAGGGCAGGAAAGGCCGTCCCCCTTCTGACTTACGCTGAGGATATGCAGGTTGATTTCGCTTCCACGGTAGCGCCAATTCTCACCGACCGGTCACTTTCGGACGACCTGCTCGGTGAGCTTGGCGTGGATAGGCCGAATTTTGATGAGGATGCCGGCTTCGTCGGTCCATCCACGAAATCCCTGAAGTCCAATCTTGCCGCAGCTAATATGAACAGAACTACAACCAGTTCTGATAATAAGACTGTCCGAACTCGTCGGATTTAGTTTCAGGTATTCGTGGGGCGCTCTTGTCGAGCGCCTCTTCCTTAGCTGCGCGTTAATGAGCGCCTTTTGCGAAGTTTACGCCGCAAAGCGTCTATACTCCGCTCTGCAATGCAATGCCTCGGTTCCAGGAGAAATTAACTAGCCTGTCGCTCTTTTTAGCAGTCGACAAAGCGGACGGGGACGTCCATGGGCAACGGATCACGCGTCGTGACCTTGATTGATCCAAAACTCGAATTCAGCACCTTCCGATGGGCGATATCGGCGGGCATACGAAAATAGTCCTCACTGTCGATATGTACGGTGCAGGTGGGCCACCCGCCGCATGTGACGACGACCAGCTCCCCCACCGCGGTAGCGCTCTCGAGGAATTGGCGGACCGTCATCTCGCGGCGCACTAAATCGGCGCCCATGTTGAGATCAGTTTCAAACATATGATTTCCTCCGGTAACTCGTTGACGAGGGCGCATGCGCGCCATTGTATTCGCGTCGTCAAAAGGCCGACCGGAAATCAGTAGTGTTCAGTTTACTACAAGCAGCCTCACAGGATCCGAATTCCGCTGAACACTTGTTCCGAGCAGGCGACCGGGATACCTCATACGGTAGCGTGAAAACGAAAGGTCTAATAAGTACCGCAGGCGCAAACTGTCACCTTGTGGCACCAAATCGGCAGGCATAGCGTCGATGCCGGCGGTACGTTAGACCATGGGGACGCATGCCCATAAACGCAGCCCAAAACCCGCGTCCCCTCTCCGGTAACCGAGAGAATGGAGCAGTCATGCGACCTGGAGGAAAGATGAAGGAGTGCGCCGGCAGGCTCTTTCGCCGCATCGGCGCCCGTCTCAAGAAAGGCGCGGCCATCGGCACCGGTGCGGTGCTCATCGCGAGCCAGGTGCTATCAATCGTGCCGGCTCCGACTGCCGCTTATGCCGCATCGTCCGAGACAATCACCCGCGGTGAGCGCGTGAACTACGGCGGCTTCTACATGTACAACTCGACGACCTCGGAGGGCACGCCGGCGATCTGCCTCGACCCGGCCAAACGCCATCCGCTGGACGCCTCAACGGCCCAGGCGCAGCTTCCGATCGAAAGCGACTGGTCAAAGTGCTATACGGGAGGGGGCGGTGAGCAGACCAAGATAGACCGCCTCGACGGCATGGCGAGGGTCCTCTACTACGGCCCCACGGGCCCGGGTTTCGAGGAGGCGAAGGCGAAGGGCCTTTGGAACTTCAACTGGTACGACGGCACGCCGCTGGACTATAGCAAGATGCTTGCCATCCAGCACATTGCCCTCTCGGCACTCACGAAGAGCTCCAGCGCGTACGGCATGCAGGGCACGACCGCCGCGTTTCGCAACTGGTGCTATAAGACCATTCTCTATTACAACGGTAATATCAACGCGGGCACGTTCCTTGCGAATCTGGACAAGAATTTGCCTGGGCCCGCACCCCAGTCATTCAAGGATACGATCTACCTCGTCAACTACGGCACCGGCACCCAGTGCCTCATCACCTTCCACAACAAGGGCAAGCTGAAGCTCAAGAAGGCGAGCTCCAACCCCGGCATCTCCGACAATAACCCGTGCTATTCGCTCGAGGGCGCGACCTACGGCGTCTACTCCGACTCCGGTTGCACCCAGCAGGTGGGAACGCTCACCTGCAGCGCCTCCGGCGACTCGAACATTATCGATATCGCCCCTGGCACCTACTACGTCAAGGAGACCAAGGCCGGCAAGTCCTATGCACTTGATGAGGGGATCCACCAGGTGAACGTGTCGGGCGGCCAGACTGCCACCGTGAACGTCACCGACGCGCCCCAGAACGACCCTGCCGACATGCTGGTAGCCAAGGTCGATAGCGAGACGGGCAAGGCCTCCCCACTCGGAGCCGGCACGCTCGCGGGCGCGGAGTTCACCGTCAAGTACTACGACGGCTTCTACACCCAGGAGAGCCTTCCCGAGAAGGCCACGAGGACTTGGGTTCTGAAGACCGATGAAGATGGTTTTACAGGTATTTCCTCTGCCCGTGAAAATCCAGATGTCTATTTAAGTTCTGGCGACTCTTTCTATCAAACTGCCGATGGAAAAATGAACACTCTGCCCCTTGGCACGGTAACGATCCAGGAAACGAAGGCCCCTGCCGGCTATCTCCTGAGCGACAGCACCGTTCACCTTCAGCAGATCACCTCGAACACGTCGGCAGAGTTCGTGTCGACCTTCGTTAAGCCCAGTGAGGATGCCCCTACCGTGCGCGAACAGGTGAAGCGCGGGGACATCGCCTTCAACAAGGTTCACGGCGAGGATATGACCGGACTCGCGAACGTCCCGTTCAAGATCACGTCCAAGACCACGGGCGAGACCCATATCGCGATCACCGACGTGAACGGCATCCTCACGACCGAGGCCTCTGCCTGCCCGCATACCCAGAACACCAACGGCAATGACGCCGCCCTGAACGCCGACGGCACCGTCGACGAGTCGAAGCTCTCCATCGACAACGGCCTGTGGTTTTCCGGCTCCAAAGACGCCCAAACTGCAGCAGACGACTCCAAGGGTGCGCTGCCATATGACACCTACACCTTCGAGGAGCTCCGCTGTTCAGCAAACGACAGCCTTAACCTCGTCAAGTTCGAGGTGACCGTGAGCCGCGACGCCTACACGATCGACCGCGGCACAGTGGACGACAACCCCATCGAGATCGGCACCACCGCGACCGACGGGGCCGACGGGGACCATAAGCTCCTGGCCTCGAACCAGGCCGAGATCGTCGACTCCGTCTCCTACAAGGGACTGAAAAAGGGCACCGAGTACGAGCTCCAAGGCACCCTCATGGATGCCGAGACCGGAGAGGCCCTGAAGGGTATGGACGGCAAGGACATCACCGCAACGGCCAAGTTCACCCCCAAGGCATCCAGCGGCAAGCAGAAGGTCAAGTTCAAGTTCGACGCCACGCTCCTCGGTGGCCATAATGCCGTCGTCTTCGAGCGCCTCTATCTGGACGGTAAGATCCAGGCAAGCCATGAGGACCCCGAGGACGAGGACCAGACGGTCGAGTTCCTGCCTGTCGAGATCGGTACCACCGCGACCGATGCGGCAGACGGCGACAAGGCAATCGGTGTCGGCAAGGCCGTGACCGTCGAGGACGAGGTTTCATACAAGAACCTAGCAACGGGCCGCGAGTACACCGTGACCGGCACGTTGATGGATTCGGCTACCGGCGAGCCCCTGAAAGACGCAGATGGAAACGCCGTAACGGCGTCCACGACCTTCGAGCCCGAGGATACCGAGGGCAAGGTGAAAGTGACGTTCTCGGTCGACACCTCGACCCTTTCCAACAAGAAGCTCGTCGTGTTCGAGAAGCTCGAGGCGGACGGCAGCGTCATCGCCAGCCACGAGGACCTGACCGACGAGGGGCAGACCGTCGAGGTCATCCCGCCCGAAATCAAGACGTCGGCAGCCGATGGCGCCGATGGCGATAAGGAGGTCACCGCCGACGGCAAGGCCGCCATCGTCGACACCGTCAAGTACGCCGGCCTCGTCCCCGGTACCGAATATGAACTCCAGGGCACCCTCATGGACGCTGAGACTGGCGAGGCACTGAAGGGCGCGGACGGTAAGGAGATCACCGCCTCGGCCAAGTTCACGCCGCAGACCCAGGACGGGACCCAAGATGTGACCTTTACCTTCGATGCGGGTGCGTTGGGCGGCGCGAAGACCGTAGTATTCGAGAAGCTGTTCGTCGACGGTACCCTCATCGGCTCGCACGAGGACCCGACGGACAAGGACCAGACGGTCGAGATCTCCCCGAGCCTCAAGACCACTGCGGCCACAATCCAGGGCAGCAAGGTGGTGAAGCCTGAGGACGAGGTCGCAATCGTCGACACCGTCCACCTCAAGGGACTGCGTCCCGGCCAGAGCTACACACTCACGGCCTCTATCAACAAGAAGGCCGACGGCACGCAGCTCACGCTCACGGACGTGAAGGACGCCTCGACCCTTGCCGGCAACGGTATCCAGAAGGACCCCGATACCGATGCCTCCGGCACAGATCTTTCCAAGGCCCTCGTCGACGTCACCGGAACGGGCTCTTTCGTCAACATCCCAGAGGGCGCCAAGCTCACCAAGAACGATGACGGGACCTATACGCTCACCGTGCCGGGAGCGACGAAAGATGCGGTCGACATCGTGACGAAGCTGAGTGGCGGCCAGGTGAAACTCGTGGCCTCCGATAAGGACGACAAGGCAGTGGGCGACAATACGGCAACCGAAGCCGAATCGACCGGTAAGAACTCGACGCCTGGCACCTACGAGGTCATCGCCAACGGACAGGTGCGGTTCACCCCTGCCGTCTCGGACCTCGACGTGGATGTCCCCATGGTGTTCAAGGCCTCCGACGTCGCGGGCCAGCAGGCTGTCGTGTTCGAGAGCCTGCAGCGTGATACGGACGGCAAGGAGATCTCCAAGGAGACCGACCTTGAGGACACCGACCAGACCATCGATATCGAGAACACTCCCGAGGGCAAGAACCTCGAGCAGACCGGCAACTGGGTCCTCTACGCGGCAATTGCCGCCGGAATTGCGGCCTGTATCGCTGGAATCTTCCTGATTTTACGCAAGCGTAAGATCTAACGCATATCCGCGATAAAGCCTGAAGGGCCCCGCTCAAGATGAGCGGGGCCCTTCTTTGTCGCAAAGAGAGGATAACCGTGGGGCATCTCCTATATTTGCATCACCGAAATGCGGTTATGAACGCGGTATATTCGAATGATCGAAAACGCCTACCATGCGGATTCGGCGGTTCCTCTCGCGAATGAAATACACGACCAGGACGTCATCATCGTAGGTATGGGCCTCACGGTGCTTGCCGTCAGAATATGGCGGGTGCACGAGCACATGATCATCCCACCCGCTCTCCTCTATCATGCCAGTGCGTTCGAGTTCGGCGATACAGGCCTTGACAGCATTAACGACCTCAACGTATTCGGCATGAGAGTATTTCGGCTTAAGCGCGACGAGCGTGTTCCAGAAAGAGCCGGGAACCCTCACTTCGTAATGGCTCACTGCCCGACCTCCTCGGGACTGATTCCCATTTCCGCAAGGATATCATCAGGGATCTTCAGGGGGTCATCTCCGGAATCATCCTCGATCAGGCCATACTCCTGGGCCTCCGCGCGCAACATCGCCAGGCGCACATCCTCCGAGTAGAGCCGCCCGGATGGGGATAAGAACAGACCGTCAAAAGGCGTCCTGCCCGTCTCGGCAACTTGGTTGACCATGATGCGCATCGCATACGGTGTCGTGAGCCCGCTCCTCGCGAATGCCCTATCCGCACGTTCCTTTACATCGTCGGGGACGTTTAGCTGTATCAGTGCCATATACATCACCTCACATTATGATAATGACATATTATCACATAAACACAATGCCGTATAGCATTGAGAGTAGCACTGCTACAACCGCATAAACCACCGTATCAATACCCCAATATCATGCGACCGTCCACTGGGTGCGACGAGAAAGACTCATGCCAGACCGACAAGATATAGCAGGATATCGCGAGCCAGGCGCAGGATCGCACCGAGAAGCACGAACAGCCCGACTCCCCTATAAAGATATGTCCTCTTCCCGAAGTACCCCGGACGGACTATCAGGAGCAATGCGAAGTAAAATCGGCCGAAGAGCGATAACGCATGGAGCAATTTCAGACCCGGTTCCAAAAAGCCAGCCTATCTATCCGCTTCGGACCTATTTCGTTGCACCGCAACCGGGGCAGCGGTAGCCGGTAAGCACCTGCTTGGTTCCAGTCTGCACCTGATATGTCTCCTGATGCGTCACTGCTTCATGATGAACAGTTGTGTAATCATCCACGGTGTAGTACGAAACGGGCGTCCCAGCCATTGCCATTTTCTTACAATAAGCAGCAAGAGCGGCGTTGTCGTAGAAAACAGAACCATCTGAACAGACAGCATGCGAGCCACTTAGAACCTGCTCGTCCCACGCGTCCTGGTCCACAACAGTACGAGTGCGAGTCTCGTATACGGGGTCGCTGCGGTACTGCGCTTGCCACGTGTGCTCATGGGACGGTTTGTTGGATGAGCCGGAAGAGGGCTTGGAGTCGGATTTTGACGGCGCGGAGCCGGAGCCCGTGGACGGCTTCGCCGCATCGGTCTTCTTGTCCTCGGCCTTCACGGCGCTGTCGGCCGCTGCGTCCTTCTTCTCCTCGACCTTCTCCTTGTCGGCAGCAGGTGCCTTGGAGGCGTTGTCCGTGACCTTGTTCACCACGTCCTTGCCGGCATCCCCCGTGAGGGTACCGTCGCCCTTGGAGATGGCCTCGTTCACCTTGTCGAGCACCTTGTCGATGTCGTCCTGGGTCACGTTCTCGGCGGGCTTCGTCTCGCCGGTGAACTCGGTGGAGCCGGAGTCCTTCGATTCGCCGGAAACGGCCTGCTCGCCGCCGCCTGCGGGCGTGGTGATTGAGCCGTCGGGGTTGATGATGGGGATCGCGGTGATCTCCCAGGTGCCCTCGGTCAGCTGGACGCTGTCTTTGCCCTCGATAGCGTCGGATGCGGATGTGGCATGGTAGAACTCGACGCCCTTGTCGGCGCCGTCGGTGCAGACGTAGCGGGTGATCAGGGGCGAGGAGTCGGCAGTCACGCCCTCGGCCTCAATCTTTACGGTCCAATCCACCGCTGGCTCGGTCTTCTCGGAGATCTGTTTCTTGCCGCTGTCGCCATCGGCCTCGATCTTGGTGATCTCGGACTTTGGGGCGAAGGCGCCGGTAGCCCAGGCGCCGCCGAGTCCGAGCCCCGCGACAACGAGCGCGACCGTTGCGCCGATGGCGACCTTGCGTTTCAGGGGCATCTTGCCGCTGCCGCCTCCATCGGGAACGAGGTTCAGGTCCTGGCCCTGGTCGTCTTGATTGTTGAGGTTATTCTCATCCATTATGTTGCCTTTCTCTAATCCCCTATCGGATTCTATTCTATCGTTCGGACATGATGGTCTCGGCCACACGGTCGACCCGGACGCCATTGGCGATCAGTTCAAGCATGGTCAGTATGCGGGTCTTCTGCACGGGACCCAGGGAGCGAATCGTCTTGGTCTCGGATAAGCCAAGAGCACGAAGGAGCGTCCTTGCCCCCACCGCGCCCACGCCAGGGCAGTTCTTGAGGAATGCGAACAGCCTGATTTTGGCAGCGACGTTGCCCCCATCGTTGAGGACTTCGGCTGGACTGATCTCCCCTGCCTTGAGACGCTCCTTGAGGGCTGCGCGATCGCGGCGCACTTCGACAGAGCGTTCTCGACCCTGGTCTGATATTTGCTTTGAGTAGCGGAATGATTCATTCGGCATGGCACCGTCTCCTTAAATCCCTATCGCGGACTGATGGGCGCCTTTGATAGCGGCGCATTGACGGTGCTGATCACCTTTAACCACTTATACCCCATGATGGGCGCAAAAACAAGAAACTTTGGCCTTCTTCCAGTAAGGGGCATCTATTTTACAGCCGTTGTAGGGCATTTGGAGGCGCTTGTCCTGCTGGGGAGCTACGTCCACCTACTCTTTCTGATAACCTTTGAGACATGCGCCATGATGGACGGGTATAATCAACGTGTTACATCGTAGTACGTTGATTGGATCGATTATGGCAATGAGCGCGACAGCCATCAGGTTCGACGATGGCGAGAAGGACTGGATCCAGTCCTATGCGAGCGTTCTGGGCATGTCCTTTTCCGAATTCGTGAGGAGCGCCGCCCTCGAAAAGGTCGAGGAGGCTGCCGACATCAAGGCATACAACGAGGCGCTGATGCAAGACGACGGCACTCGCTACTCAATGGACGACGTTATGCGCATGGCAATGGAGGCCGAGTGAGCTTCAGCGTCGAATGGTCTAAGGCGGCGACCAAGCAACTCCTCAGTATTCCGAAGAAACAGCGGCTCATAATCCTGTCCTGGGTCCAAGAGCACCTTGACGGGTGCGAGGACCCGCGCCGCGCGCCAAACGGAAAACAGCTCCAGGGCACCGATTCCGGTTGGCGCTGGCGCGTGGGGGTCTATCGCATCTTGGCAAGAATCGAGGACGGAAAGGCCGTCATCGAGGTCGTGAGGGCCGGCCACCGCCAGGGCGTCTACAAGAACATGCCGCGACTGTAAACCAGAAGAAGTTCGTTAGAACCACCTTGCCGCGATAGCAGTGGGAGAATCTATCTAACGTCTAACTCGTCTTTAACAGTGGCGGCCAAGTCACAACCGCCTTCGATGACGTTGCGCCGAAAGCGTCTCTTCTACGGCCGTTGTAAGGCATTTGGGGTCGTATGTCCTGCTGGGGAACTACAAAGCTACTATCGCTCATTCAATTATCCTAGAATACAAAAACGACAGTGATTGATACGCCGATTACGAAGGATACACAATGATTATCTCCCCAAGCAAGATGCAGACACTGAAGGCGGCGCCGAACTCTGCCTATGAGGTCATCCTTCCGGAATTCCTCTACCACTCTAACAAGATCGAAGGATCCACCTTTACGCTCGATCAGATCGAGACGCTCTATGCACGGAATAAGGTTACGGGAGACCACGACTTTGACGACATCATTGAGACCAAGAATTCTTTCAAGATGTTCGATCGAATGGTCGACACGCTCGGAGTCGAGCTGACGCCGGAACTCCTCATTGAATTCGAGACGATCCTTCACAAGGGAACGACCATGGCGGCCAACGGGGAAAGCGGGCATTTCAAGTACATTCCCAACCGTATCAGAAACAGCTCGGTGCAGGTTGCCCTTCCGAGCGACATTCCGACCGCCATTCCGGCACTGCTCGCCGAATGGGAGAGCAGCCCAAAGGACTTCGAGTCGATTTCCCGTTTTCACGCAAGGTTCGAGCACCTGCATCCGTTCCAAGACGGCAACGGGCGAATCGGTCGACTCATCATGATGAAGCAGTGCATCGAGAACGGGGTGGACCTTATCGTCATTGACGAAACGCATGCGGATGAATACAAGAGTTGGATGGAGATTGCGCAGACTCAGGGCAACTTCCGATTCTTCGATGAGGTTTTGCAGAAGTGTCAATGCTCCTTTGACGCGAGAATGCACGAAATAGGGGCCGATATTCTTATTCAATATACCCCGGAGACGCTCGAGGAGGGAAAACGCTCGGTTGATCATTCCACACCTTCGACTTCGAAAATCCAGGCAGACCTGAAGACCCTCGAGAATAAGAAACGAGCAGCCGGTGCGCCTTCGTATAGGGGGCATAACTCTCACAATGTTTAATATTGGCTCTGTTAGACCAGCATTGACATGCAGCACTTTTTCAAGCTAGAAAGAAAATACCCGAGAGCAATTCGTTTTTGTTCTCGGGCATTAGTTTATTTCGGAGGTTTGAATGCTGTTAAAACTGACAAAGCACGTTCGTCTGAGTTGCAGATATCAATGTTAACCAGTTGGCTAACCTCTTCAAGAAGCGCTGCCGCCTTCTTTCGGGTTTCTGCTAGCTCCTCCATTCTTTCTTGAATAACCCGCATCGATTTTAGATTGGGAATCGGAAGTTGTAGCTCACCAAGGACATCCCAAGAAATTCGTGTCCTTCCGATACCTGTGGAAAGCAATATCAAATCTGAGCGGGCTGTATCAGATCTGATTAACGACCATAGCGTATAAACGGTCAATGGGTCTTTTGGCTGAATAACGGTATATTCAGAGGACACGTATAAACCAGCTGTATTTGAATCGACAACGGCAACGGCGCCATTAACGGCGTTGATGTTACTTAGAACGATATCGTCTTTTTTTAGCTTAAAAAGCTGTTCATAACTAACATCCTCTGCGTAAGATTCATCACCCGCGGCAATCGTTCCGTCATACCTAACAACTGCAAAGGTGACTTTCTTCTTCCTGTTATCCCCTCTGGTGTAAAAGAGGTCACCCGCTCGGCCCTCACAAGCGGCACCGGAAGCCCAAATGGGTTCAGCAATGTCTTTGACAGCACGGACTCTATAACCACGTTCGTTCCATTTTTCGACGTTTCTGCCGGCAACAAGAAGCGTGGCTTTTACATCCATCCGGTTTTCTATGCGTTTTGGATCAACCGAATACAGTCGAGCAATTTCAGGGTCACCATCTAAAAATGCTTTATATCCATTAACGATATCGGTGATCTCTTCTTTCGCCTTTTGCGCTGTAATTGCGTCAGACGGAAGAACTCTCTCCCTGTTTGGACTATCTAGCCCCACATACGAGCAGTATCGCATATAGACTCGTGGCTGATCCTGGGCGGCATCTATCTTCTTCTGCAAAAAGAGCAGCGATGTCTTGACTCTTGCCTGAGAGCGTTGGAATGCGTCACCGGGGAGCGATATAACTGCCTTGACGATGAAATGACTCCTGATCCAGTCCCTGACGTAAGAAGTGTCTTCACCTCCAAGTATTCCATCGTCTAGCACGGTTATTAAAGAACCACCAGGCTTTAGAATGTCGTAATAGCGTTCAATGAATAAAACGCTTGAGCGTACGGTTCCACGCAAACTCGAGACCCCATTTCCATCTGGACGATGCGCGATGGAGTAATCTTTGAGAAGGGTTAAATCAGACGGTTCGGAGCATTTATACTCCGCAGCAAACGGCGGATTGGTTAGCGCCAAGTCGAAATAGCCGTTACGCCCGGAAATTGCATCTCGAAATTCCTTTTTCTCGCTCCTTAATTCGAGCGAATCCGCGTCCTCTTCTACAGTGATGTTCTTATCAAGGGAATCTAGCTGGAAGATTTTGCTACCGCCGTCTCCATGAAGAAACATGTTCATACGAGCAATACGTGCTAAAGCTGGATCCCTAGCCGCATCGATGCCCCATATGCAATTTTCGGCAATGCTTTTCTTGATTTCCTGTTTTTCTCTCTTCGACAGAGAGGCATTGGAATCAACTTTTTCCCACATGCCATTCAGGGCCCCAATAAGGAACCCGCCAGAGCCGCAGCACGCATCAATGATTTGTGAGCAATCGGAGATGTTTCTACCAACGTGCAGGTCTGAGAGGCCTACAGCGATATCAACAATACTTCTCGGCGTAAAATACTGCCCAAGTGATTTACCCCTTAAAGTCGCGTTCAGAAACGTTTCGAACATGCGTCCGTTGAGGTCGTCTTCAATTAGATGAAGATCAACTCCTTCAAATCGCTTAACAAGTTCTTTAATCGTTCCTGCGGATAGACGTATCTTCTCGTTGGGTTCAAAAATGCGCTTCTTCTTTTTCTGGGCAATCAGATCCTCGAAGTTCTTTACCAACTTAGCGAAAAGAATCGTGTTGACGGGATTTGGGGTCGTTTCCTCGGCCTTTTTTATCCATTGGGATGAAAATTTAGCTCGTGAAATTGGCACCGAGTAACCTTCATCCGTTTCATATCCTTCACTGCATTCATGAGCTTCTTTATCGGAGGTCATTTTTAGGAAAATCACCTTCACAAATTCAGTGAATGCGGCTCCATAGCTGAGATGTTCGTGCTTATAGATATAGGAATGTGCGCTTCCGAATAGTTTATTAACCGCAGAGGGCCCGATTTGCTTCAACACGATGCGCTCTTCCTCTTTTTCACTCGAGAGCTCAGTAGGAGGAGTCGTGTTAAAAGAACGCGGTGACAGGTATCCGGCAAAGGTGTCGAAGGCCTTGGAGCCCTTATTCATATCAGAAAGAGACAATGTGAGAACGGGCTCTGCACTATCCCATCTGTACAGCTGCGTTTTCAAGCCGTTCGTTAAAACGAAGTATTGGACTGGATTGTCTTTATAACCCTGGTTGATTAGGAGGCAATAGCTTGAGCATTGTCCGACCCAATCGTCTAGATCTTCCTTGGTTGATTTGGCGTCAATGACGAAACGCACCTTTCTTCTATACGAAAGTGCGTAATCGGGCTTGTAAGGTATCTTCTTTCGGCCCAAGTTTACATTGAGTGCCGAAATGCTTTCCTTTGTTTTTATTTGACTGTCTGACCAGCCCAGGCGCTTGAGAAGCCTGTCTACAAAAAACTGCTCTACAGATGCTTCATTACTCAAATCTTCTTCTCTGCAGATTGCTTTATTCGCCGTATTATTCATTCGGTTTATTTACTTTCATCTCAAACGGCATGCCACCCTCGCGGATCACCGCTCGGAGGAACATGTTCATCGCCGCGGACATGGACAGACCGAGCTCATCGAGGATGGCGGACGCCTCCTTCTTCACCTCCGGCTCGATCCTGATGGTGGTTGCGGGTATGTTCGACGGCATGGCGGCTCCTATCTCTTGTGTATACCACGGTGCCACCATTTTAACGGACTAAGCCGCCCTCGATACCCAGTAGTCCATATAGGGCGGTAGGACGTTGAACATGTCACGAATGCGGGTCGCGCAGGAGCCGTTGGCGAGCTGACGAGCGACCGTGGACTCCGCCGTGCGGGAGTCGGTTGCCATGAAGGTGCGGCACCAGCGGAACCAGTCGAGGTAAGCGCCGAGGTGCCTGGTGGACACTCTCAAAGCGCAGGTCCACCGTCTCGCTATAGGTCCTCGATTCCTTTTTATAGGAGGATATTGCTTGTCCCTTGTTCCGAAAGGACTTTGGGTAGCTGAACTCGTCATTTTCGATATTTGAGGTCAGATGCTCTCTGCCAATTTGCCCTATGATGTCAAGCCGCTTCAATTAGGACCACCGCCCAGCGGCAATCCCCATAGGTGCGAAGCGCCTATCTACTCTCTCCCTCTTGACCTCCGGCTCTATCCGGATCGTCGTGGCTGGTATGTTCGAAGGCATGGTTGCACTCTTTCTCGTATATCACGGTGCAAACATTCTACCGTTCCTATGCCGCTGCGGCATCCTAATAGTCCATGTAAGGCGGGCGGGACGTTGAACATGCCCCTGATACGGCTCTTGCAGACGCTGTTCGCGAGCTGGCGGGCGACAGCCCCTCTGCGGATTTGCAATCTTTAAAAAGTCTTTTCGCAAACCAAAACGCTGCGGTATCGATCGCCGCCAATCGCGGAAGAGCATGTCACCAACGTGATAACAGAGTCGGAACCAGAGGAATCCGACTTCGCGCTAGCGTGCTCAGCCAATGAAGTGAGCCAGGCCTTGAAGTCTAACTCTCCAGCAAAGTCAAATCGTAGAAGCAGATCAAAGTTTTTAGGAACTCTCATGCCAAGCAACGGCATATATCGAATGGTATTGCCATCTGCGTTCGTGAATGTCACGGCTCCAATATTTGCAAAACAATCCGTCCGATAACAATTCTGGAGTTCGGTAAAGCCCAGAGTTCCATATCCCATGTTATGAGCGTACACGAGCATGTTTGCACTTGATGGCGATGAGCCTTCAGCTATATACGGACACCCGGAGAATGACGGTAAGCGATCGAAACCGTGATTGAGGTAGAAACCGTTAGGGTCACCCTGGCGGCATGAGACAACGGGCGTTGAGATCGAGGTCCCTTCGACCGTAAGCCAACCGGCGTAGTCCGGGTTCTCGTCTTTTAGAGACACGCCGCCGTCTGCTTGCGCTTTCTGTTCAGCTGCATTTGCGATTGCAGCCTCTCTAACAATCTCGGCACCCAGGCATATGAAGATAAACACTGAGGCGACAAGAACACCAACCGTCAATTTCACGGCAGTGGAGCTTTTGCTACCAGATGCGACGCGCTCACAATTCCGATCGAAACGCCTTTTCGCAATTTTGCTGAACGGACCTACGAGGGGAATCATCCCTGCTTCTCCTTAAGATGCTCCTTAACGCCCGGCCATTTCATGGCCTTTTCAGGCGAATATTCTTCATGCTCATGAAAGCGCTTGACCTGAAAACCGCAACCGGACGCAAGCGCAAATGAACCGCCTCTATATTCCCAGCTGTTGGACTCACAGACGATGGACTTGCCGGACTTAGACACCTTCAGCGCGCGACCGCACAACGGGCAGACTCCGTATTTCCTTAGATTCGTCTCCTGGGCGCGCCTCTTGACGCACTCGATGAGTATAGTCGCATCCCTCTTGGTAAGGTCGTCGTAATCTAAGTCACCTGCAGAATCGCCCAAAAGCCTCCTGATAAAAGCAATCTGCGGTTCTGAAGCGGGGTCCTCGGCCCATTTTGCCGCGCGCTCACGGTCCCAAAGGGCCCTATCGTGTGAGGTCTCATAATTCGATTCAAGCCACAGGAGTATGTCCTGCTCGGCAACATCAAGCGACCTATAATACCTGCGCTGGGTCTCCCCCAGTCTCGTAAGGTCCGCGGTGCAACAGTCGAGAAGGTCAGGCTTGTATAGCGTGACCTGCCACCCCCTGTCGGATGCACCGGGACCGGCGATATTCCGATCGCCGTTGTAGTGCACGACCCAGGCGATGGACCCAGTGGAAGAAAGTACGTTGACCTTGCGCGACGTGAGCACCCAACCGGATGGACAATCCTCCACTTCCTCGACTCTTCTTCCCAAGTCGAGAAGCGAGCCATCGAGTTGTTTCCTGCCAACCCTGTCGGGAAAATCCCTCTCGTTGAGTCCGAATAAAGTCGGCGGCGTGCAGATACTCTTATCGTCAGATACGCCCAGGCAGTCGATAAGCCTGAGAGACTTCTTTTCATAGCCGGTTACGGGGTCGGTGTAGAGTCTCAGCCCTCGCCCAACCATCTGCGTGTAGAGCGATGGGTTCTTCGTCGGTCGGGCCAACAACACGGTCTCAATGAGTGGCATGTCCGTGCCCTCGGTAAAAACGCCGTAGTTGATGAGGCATGGAATCTCTCGCGCCGTGAACGCATCGATGATCTGTCGGCGCTCATCTGCCGGCGTGTTTCCGTCGACAACCACAGAGCCGGGAATGAGCTCGGCCAGCGAGTAGGCATGGTGCACGCTCGAAGCGAATACTAGTGTCTGGCCAATATGGAATTCTTTATATGCAGCTGCGACCTGACGGTTCGTCTCAGGGCGGTCAACGCGCTTTGCAAGCTCTCCTACCCGGAAATCGCCCATTCCGGTACGGACGCCCTTCGTCGACCAGTCCACGATGGTTCTACGGCAGTCGATATCGCAAAGATAGCCATTGGAGATTCCCCAGCGCAGATCTTTCTGAAAGACGATATCGTCGAAAACAGCCCCGAGGCCTCGATCGTCCCCCCTCCTCGGCGTCGCGGTGAACCCGATGTGGAGGCGCGGCCTCAAGTAGTCGTAAATTTTACGATAAGACGGTGCCAGGGCATGGTGCGCCTCATCGGTGATAACCATATCGAATTCGCCAGGCTCAAAGTCTCTCTCGAGTCGATTTGCGAGCGTCTGGACAGAAGCCGAGACGACCTCCTCGCCATGCGAGTGCCGTTCGGCCTTTTCGATGCCTACCGGGCAGCTGTAGTACTTAACCGGCTGGGTAACCAGTTCCTCACGGTGTGAAAGCAGAAGAACCCTACCCTTCCGGGCGATCCTGCTGAAAGTCACGGTCTTGCCGAGCCCCGTTGCCATCTGCACGAGATGCGATCCACTCTCGAGGGAGTCGCAGATATCCACACACTCCTGCTGATAGTCCCTGAGGACAATCTCATCGGGTGCCATCGCTCCAGCCTTCCTCAACGGTAAGCCCTTCAACGCCGGCCGCCAATCCGTTGACGAGCGCGGCGTGCGCGGCGGGTCCCATCGCAAGAACCTTGGCAATGAGTTTCTGGATGTTTCCGAAATACCAATCCTCGTTCATCAAGCAGGCGTCATCGTTGAAGCCCAGGCGATCTGGCAGCGTGATAGATAGACCGCAATCGAAATCAGATAGAGGGTCGCGCGTGAGGAGGGCAAGGCCATGGGACTCGACGAGAAGGGCCCTCGCTAGGTCGTCCGAGCTCACGACAAGCATCCTGTCACACAGCTCGCGATACTCGTCATTGTCGCCCCCGGGCATCTTATAGCTCCTATCGAGGAATATGCCACTGTCGGGATTAGATATATCGAGGTACTCACGCTGGAGTGCGACGCCTGATTCAAAAGACGGATCTGGCATATGCACTTCGTCGATACATCCCGTCTCGTAGTAAATCCTCAATGAAGAAGTGTTCATCTTTAAACCGTGTTCTTTCTCTCGGAAACCGTTCCGGCTTCGGGACGGACGTAAACCGAAGGCATTTGCGATTTCGCCGCCTTCTCAATGCTCTCGATGCGGTCACTGCCCTCCTGAAGAATGTGCCTTGAGGCGGCTGACTCCAATGCGGCGGCGACCGCAATCGAGTCTCTTGTCCGGATTGAAGTCGGAACGCTGAGTCTCCGGCCGTGTGACCTTCTCAGAAACTCACCGGCCGAGGGGACTCCCCTTAGGTCCCTCACTGTCCTGACTCCGATAAAACCCTCGATTGCAACGAGAGACTCATTTAGCGACTCGGCATCAGCTCGCGCCCTATCGAGCGACACGGAGAGCTCACCAAGCCTGTTTCTCAGCCCATCTAGGATTAAACTCGCTTCGACGGCATAGCGCTCAGCCCCTAATGCGTCGGCAGATATCTTTGATAATGCCGCGCTGCAGAAAGCGGTATCGGTATCAATTTGGGATAAAAGAGCGTTTCTCTCTTTCCTGTCTGCCGGCGTAAAAGATAATGACGACTCCAGCTCGGCAAGTCTCGCCCTGGCAGACGAGATCTTTTCCGAGCGTTTAAGAACCTCCTCCGCAATGGAAATCGATGACTCGATCTCATGGACCTCATGCTCCATGGCCTCGACCTTGAGCATCTGAGACCTGAAGGCACCCTCGACCTCCGAGACGGTGCTATACCCATTTGCGGAAATAACGGACAATGCTTTGACCCCGGCGCTAATTGCGCCGATGCCGGCGCGCTTCGATTTGGATGCAATCCTCCACTTAAGAGCATTGTCAAAACCCTTATCTCGCGGAGTGTAGCCAAGGCTCTTTGCCTTTGCCTCATTCAGTTTACGGTCGGAGATTCTTGATTCGATATTCCCGGCTACAACATCGACGGGTATTCCCAGCCGGGCACGAATGCCGAACTCGTCGTAATTTGAACCGAGTGAGGACGCAAGTACCTTCTTGTCGTGCCCGCCGCTATCGGGGTGCCTATAGCCGATACCCCTGCGGCTCCATTCGACAGTAAAGCCATCGGCCTCGAACCTCTCTACGAACTCATCCCAGTTGGAGCTGTTTGCGATTGACCTGTCTATGGCGTCTCTGATTTCCGCAACCCAACTTCGGCCTCCACGGCGCCTAAGTGAGCGCTCGGCCGCACTCATGCGAACTGACTGAATCGTGGGGGTCTGCCGTCCCTCACGTACTGCTGCGCGCCAATCAGCAAGGTCGGGAAAGTAATTCATTCCATGCTCTTCACCGATCTTTTGAGCCTGATGGTCGAGCATGTCGCTATCCTCAGGTGAAATCTGAACTTTGAGACCCGTGGACGCATTTACAGCATTGAGAATTATGTGGGCGTGCATGACGCCACTTGCATTGTCGTCGTGTACGGACCAGATCCACTGCCAGCCCCGATCGGCAGGCCATACCCTCTCACACCACTCCTGGGCGAGCTGGCCAACCTCCTCTGCCGACGCGCGGTCCCTGGGGTCAGGTGACAAAATCCATTGATAGTAATTTCTCCAGATGAGATTTGGATTTGATTTCCTTTTCTTCTCAAACCACTCTGGGGGCTTATCCTTGCCGAATCTCTTTCTCGTCGCATCCATCACCTTATGCCATCCGTACGGGGTGTCGGGCAATCCTGGAGAGTGGCCGAACGCCATGGAGCGCGAGGCGGACTTATCTCCGGCAAGGTATTTTTCGATTCTCTCTTCGTGATCCTCAGTGCTTCGATGCCCAAATGAAAGGTAGTCATCGATCTGTTTACAGCTGCCTCCGCCACCCGAGAGCGTCTTAAGAAAGGGCATTACGTCTCCTTTCAGTCGGATATTCAGCCTCGATTGCACGCGAGAGACGCTCGCATGCATCCATCAGACGCGGCTCGACGGTATCGATTGCTGCGAATATGGCCATAGACACCCTTCTCGCTTCGGCAGCGCGCGACTGTCCCGCTATCGCCTTTGCGTTTAAATTGAGCTCAGACAGCTGCGTCGAAATCGTATAGAGCTCGTCCCAGATATCCCTTAAGGCCGATCCTGATGAGGCATTGGTCTCGTAAAGCGCCTTGTACAGAATGTACTCAGTGACACTCATGTTGAGGCTGTTTGCCAATGCACGAATGGCCTCCGCTTCCTCAACGGTGCTCCTGGCCTCTATACGGGCCCTTTTTGGCTTTTTCTCACGGGACATTTCACCCACGCGCCGTCTCCTAACTCATGCTTTAACAAGCGTAGGGCAGCGACACGTATCGTGCCGTACAACTTGGTGACATGCGGTGCCAATGTTTTTGCAGGTGAATGGCTATGGAATTTCTGGGTTACGCCATTACTGAATTGCGCACAAGCCGAATTTAAGAACAACGTAATAAGCGAACTACGGAACTGCGTAAGAGCGGAATAGCGTAATCACGTAACTACGCAACAACGTGATAAACGAACGATTGAAATTCGGTAAGCGTGAAACGCTTGCAACAGTCAGCCGCAACGTTGAGTAATGCCCTCGATCTAATGGGGTCATCGCTATTCAGTATTCCGGCTCGATTGACACAAGGAGCCAGCCCTCTATCGAAATCCATCAGAACGTTTCTCGACGAGCCCATGAGGCACGTCTTGCTTAAAATCTCAAGGCAAGATGGGTGGCTGGAGTCGATTACGGACATCCCATTTGGTTCAATTACGGCGCATCGTTACGTACATACCGAAAGAGAGAATAACGTAAAAGATGAACAGCCGTACCGTGACATAGCTGAATAACGTAACTACGAAATATCGGAACTATATAACAATGCAACTTCAATTTAACGATACTGTTGAACATTCAAAGAATGGGATTCTAGTCGTACCCGCCGACACACCCCAGACGATGCCCACCGGCAAAGCAAGCACCAGCGACCCCGCGCTCCCGCCTAAACGATCTGGGGAACTAGGCCTTGGTTTAAACTGGCTAAGCGTTTCGTTAGCCTTATGACCCCCGTTTGGCTATCAAGCAATGAGGCCAAAAACGACAGTATCGGAGTCCGGTCCATCCATCCGGCGCTATTGCGGCCCCCTCGAATGCGAAGCCGAACGCGCCGTGCCCATAGTTGATTGACGACCGGCGATCTTTCCAAATCAACGAAAAGAAGATGTTGGCTAATAGCTCATTAACGTTAAAACGCAACTGCGTAATAACGTAACTACGTAACTACGCAGTTACGTAGTAAAGGAATAACTGAAATACGAAAGGTGGGGAAAGCTTGTCGCAGCCAAGAGCGACGCTGGGTAGCGTCCTTCGTCTAACGCCATAATCGCAATTATTTGTTCTCACTCAAGCGGCATAGGGAGGCCGATCTTTCTATCGAAATCTATCCGAAATCTTCTCGACGAACCCGTACCTCACGTATTGTCTAAGAGCTCAAGACAATATGGGTGGCTTGGGTCGGTTACGGATATCCCGTTTGGGTCAATTGCAGCGCATTGTTACGTACGTACCGAAAAGGTGAATAACGTAAAAGGTGAACAGCTGAATTGTGCATTAACTGAATAGCTGAACTACGTAACAACGAAATATCAGAACAACGTAACCACGCAGTTGCAACAAGACGACACTATTGGACATTCAAAGAATGTAAGTTCCGGTCGTACCCGCCCAAAACCTTAGCCAACGTCCTTCGCCAAGAACGACCGGCAGCGACCCTGGGCTCCTGCCTGAGCGAACCAGGGAAACTAAGCCGTGAGTCAAATTGACCAAGCGTCTCCCGTCAGTCTAATGACTCCAATTTGGCTATCAAGCAATGAGGCCAAAAACGACAGGATCGGAGTCTGGTCCAACCATCCGGCGCCATTGCGGCGCCCCTTGAATGTGAAACCAAATATGCCGTGCTCATAATTGATCGAAGACCGGCGATCTTTTCAAATCAACGAAAAGAAATAATTGGCAAACAACTCATTAACGTTAAACCGTAACTGTAGAGAGACTGAATATCGTAAATAGTGATCTGCTCAACTATGTAATACCGTAATTACAACAAAGAGGAACTACGGCGTAATGCAACTACGTAGAAACGTAACTTTGTAACGCCGTAGGCGCCGGGTTTTAGGGCAGAGCCCTAACAAGCGCCGCCCTTGGCGGCGGTACGCTACCGGGCAAAACGCAGTTTTGTACGGCAGCGTACGACACTTGCGGACAAAATTCAGGACCGAACGGTATGATGTTCAATAGTTCTGCTATTCCGTAGTTTCGTGGTTCGCATGTTACGGTTTGCTGCTTTTGCGTTATTGCATCTTGTCGTTACTACGTAGTTCTATAGTTCGCTTTTCCCGTTGTCCATGTATTCACCTATTCCGTATTTCAGCAGCTTGTCAAAAGATCTAACGGGCAATGGGGCCCGGTGATAAATGGTTTCCCATTCGATACCGGAGCCCCATTGCCCGTTAGATCGAGTTAAATAGAAAAACGCCGGGGCCGTCTTTTGGCGGCCCCGGCGTTTCGTCTTATGCCGATGCGGCGGTCACTCTGTCGCCTCTGCCGAACCCATAACCGGATTCATAGCCGTCGGCTTTGACATAAGGATCGCTAGTAGTCCTGACTTTAATCTTGGTCGTCCTCAAGCCGATCCCATCCATGTGACGGTTGACGGATTCGGGGACGACGATCGCGAGCGCCATGGACTCGTCATTGCTGACCTGCTCCGCATAGGCTCGCTTGAGGCCGGAGATGAAGCCAAGCATCCACGTCCCCTTTACGCCCTTCTGGCGTGAGACATTCCCGTACCCCAGGGCCTTCATTCGCACGCAATAGGTCCTGAAGCAGTTCTCGGCCGCATTGGCGCTCGCCCTAAAACAGCACGAGGCGACAACTGAATCCTCGCCCTCGCCAACGAAAACGACAGTCCTTCCATTGTTGCTATATGACGTGTAGGCCCCGCACCTGTAGTTCGCTGCAACAACAAGTGCAAGGGTTTTCTTCCACTCGGGAATTCGACGACCGAGATCGCAGGCCTCCTCGCCGACTTCTGCCGGTGAATCATCCAGATTGATGTCCTCCAACTTGAGGTTGTTCGCAACGAGGAGCCTCTGGAGCGCCAACGAGGCGGCACGCGCTTCGCCTTCGGTCGCGGCGCCGTCGATTAGGGCAACGATCTTCTTGATCTTCTCGTCGCTGTTCTTCATGGTTATCTCCTTTGGAGTGGGGCGAGGACCCGGAGGCCCTCGCCATTGACGGTTCTAGAGATTAGGCAGCTTGTTTCGAGTGATCTGGGCTGTGGGGACACCCCAGTCATTGACGTTGATGAACAGCTGGAAACTCTGGTTCGCATAGGCCAGGTTGATGAACATGCTGCCGTTCGAGCACTCAACGCCACCATCCGGGAAGCTGGCGACGAGCATGTCCTTCTCGGTATGAAGCTCGGACTCAAGCCACACCTCACCGTCCTCGCCACTCCACTTGAAATGGCTCTTGACGCAATGGGGGCCGATCGCCTTGAACGGCTCGTCCGTCCAGGACCCGATTTTGCCCCATTCGTACTCGATCGCGAAGGAATAAGGATAGAAATCGTCCTTGGAACGAGTCGTGACAAACCCGAGTTCAGACATCACCTTGCAGAAATCGAATGACTCATGGTCGGGGTAATCCTCCTCGGTCCCGCCAAAACTATTGCTAGCGGGAATCTTCTTCAGCTCTTCGATGACGGCTTCGAGGTCTTTCTTGGACGGAAACCTTATTTCACCGATACCGGATGCGTAGTAGCCCATCTGGCTCCTCCTAACCGCACGGCGTCGGCACCGCCCCTTGCGTGTG
>NZ_JADNDZ010000119.1 GCF_015552075.1 Collinsella aerofaciens | reverse complement strand
GACGGAAAGCACATTAAGTGCTTTCCTTTGCGTGCGGAACTCGCGACAAACTTAAACAGCGGGCCGCCCGGACCGGGAATCCGACGTGCTTGTCGGGGCAACGTTCCCTTCCAAATAGGGACAGGTTTATTTTGGTCGGTTTTATCTGGGGAAACGTCGCGCTCCAGCGGTGATCTGCTCTCATCTGTCGCATGGAAATCGGCGGCGTCTCCATTTAACGCAAAAGAGGCCGCTTCCCCTAGTAGGAAGCGACCCCAAATCTTACGAATAGACGATGGTAAAGGGCTCTTTCGTTTCGGTCTCCCCTGTTGATGTATACCTCACAATTTCAAGGGTTACCGAGACAACTTGATCGACATCAATCAACTTCGTTGGCACCCAGATGTTCTCTCCGCTATTGCGCCCATAAGAAAAATATAAGTTGAACACCCCTGCGTCGTCATCTTCGATAATCTGCTCCGATCCATCCTTGTAGCTGACGGTCAGCTTATTATCAACTGCTTCATAGCCCAAATCATCGATGTGCGTCTGGATGGAAAACGGGCTAATCTCAAGAGGCGAGTCACCGGAGCGGAGTTCCTTTGTATCGACGTACGCTCCAATATTGAACTCGGGTGTCGACGCCTCAAACCGCCTCGCACTCTCACCTTCACCCTCGGTCCAATGGATATTCCAGGTGACAGCATGTTGCAAATCTCGCTCGCGATCCATAGCGGCAAAGTACATCGTGCCATTAATGACAGTATCGCTTGATGTGTCCTTATCAATTGTGCTGCGTGTGTCAGGCCATTCCTCGCCGAACTTCATATCGGGCGTGCCGATGCCCTGCTCTTCTTCACCATAGAGAACAAGTTCGCCAATCTCTGCTGCTGGCTTGTAGTAGTTAACTCCATTTGGATTGGACAACGTAAACGTCACGGCTCCGCAGCCGTTTTGGTCGATTGCCATCTCATGGATATCAAGCGTATAGCCGTTGCCCTCGACGGACAGATTAACCTCCTGGACTGCGCCTTCCAGGCTTTGGGGCGCGATGCCATCGCCAAACTCTCTGGTGTAGGTATATTTAGTTCCCGATGAGCCGCCGTTGGTCCAGGTAATGGAATCCCCGTTGCCGTGGTTTCCCCAGGCAGAGGCAAAATAGCTGGAATTGACGAAGGCGTAGGCGACCCCTCCGGTCGCCAGCACTCCGGCAAGGCATCCGATCACGGCAACATACAGAGGCTTCGCGTGACCCTTTCGGCGAAGCGGCTCACCAGCAGCGGCATAAAGAACACGGTCAGCAAGATCGCTATCGGCTTGGACGGACTCGAAGGCCTGCTTGATTTGATTGGATTTCACGGTCGCCCTCCTCTAGGATGAACTTGAGCTTCGATCTGCCGCGAGCCAAACGCGTTCGAACAGTCGCGGCTGGCACATGCAATAACTCGGCAATCTCTGAGGTCGAAAAGCCCAGATAGTAATAGAGCATGATGGGAACACGGAATCGTTCCGGAAGTCGCATAACGTCTGACAGGACCGCCTTGGTCTCCTCCTGCGCCGTCGAAAGCGAATCGGCCAGGTTCTCAATATCCTCCACACGCCTCCATGGCTTTCGAAAGAGAGATTTGCATTCATTGATCGTGACCCGGATAAGCCATCGACGAAGATGTTCCCAGCTTTCAAATTGGGCATCGCTTTTGAGTAACTTCAGAAAGACGTCTTGAGCGACATCGTCGGCATCGGCACGATCGCGCAGATACGTCAATGCGATTCGAAACACGACATCACGGTGATCCTCGACCGCCTGTCTAAATGCTTGTTCTTCCATAATCACCTCCCGGTGATGCTGATGTTTCTTGCTGAGGCCCTCACCATAGATACGCTTTGACCGAACGAAATGTTTCAAATTCAAGCAGGAATAACCTACCAAAATAAACCTGTCCCTTTTTGGTAGGTTTTCTTCAACAAAAAAGACCCGCTCCCCTGTTGGGAAGCGGGTCTTTGGAAGGACGGTTAACGTACTAGGAAATTACTCCTCGTCGTTGTCCTTGGCCTCTTCGGCGTCGTCGGTGTCCACGAGCTGGTTGAGCAGCTCGTCGAGGGAAGCCATGTCCTCGTTGATCGCGCCGTTGGCGGGAGCCTTCTTGTCGTCGATCGGGGCGCCCAGGAGCTCCTCGTCGGCGTCGGCGTGATGCGTCGGAGCGGAGGTACCCAGCAGGATATCGTCCGGACCGTCGGGGCTAAAGACCATCTGCAACAGCTGCGAGAGGTCTTCCTCGTCGGCAACGTCGTCGTTGTTCTCGAGGATGTAGAGCAGGTCGTGGGCCTCCAGGCCGTCACGGAGCTCCTCGATCGCCTTGGCACCGATGCCATCGATGCGCAGCAGATCCTCCTCGGACTTGCCGACCAGGTCGCCGACCGTCTCGATGCCGACCTCGCTGAACTTGTTGGTCCAGCGCTGCGACACGCCCAGGTCGTCGAACAGGTACAGGCGAGCCTTCTCGGCGGAGATGGTGTGGCCGTTGCGGGTGAACGAACCGTCAGCACCACCGAACTCGTCGTAGCCGGCCCAGTCGAGCTGCTGCGGAAGCTGCTCGTCCAGGTCCTTGAGCTCCACAGGAGCCCACTCGGGCAGCGACTTGGCGTTGGGCGAAGCCGGACCGTCGATGTCCACGTAGCCGTCGGCCGTGCGATACGTCAGCTTGGCGTTGGCGTACGGCTTGAGGCCGGTACCAGCCGGGATCTTCTTACCGACGATGACGTTGGACTTAAGGTCGAGCAGGTGGTCGACCTTGCCCTCGATGGCAGCCTCGGTAAGGACACCGGCGGTACGGATGAACGAAGCGCTCGACAGCCAGGAGTCGATGTTGGACGCAACCTTGAGCGTACCCAGGATGACGGGCTCGGCCACGGGAGCCTGACCGCCCAGACGGGCAACGCGCTCGACCTCGTCGGCGAACTCGTAGCGGTCGACGTACTGACCAAGCAGGTACTTGGAGTCGCCGGGGTTGGTGATCTGAACGCGACGCAGCATCTGACGTGCGAGCACCTCGATGTGCTTGTCGTTCAGGTCGACGCCCTGGCTGGTGTAGACGTCCTTGACGCTCTCGACGAAGGTGTGCATCGTCGACTCGATGTCGGTCAGCTTGCGCAGGTTGCGGAAGTTGACGAAGCCCTTGGTGATCTGGTCGCCGGCGCGAACCTCGCAGCCGTCCTCGATCTCGGGCATGAAGCGCACCGAAGCGGGAACGCGACGCTCGTCGAGGACACGGGTGTGATCCTCGGAGTCGGTGAGCGTCAGCACGTACTCGGACTTCTCGGGCTTAATCGAGAGGTGGCCGGAGTACGGGGCCAGCTCGGCCTCGCGACCCAGAATCTTCTCGTTGACGTTGCCGACGATATCGAACATACGGCTGACCGTAGGCAGACCCTGCGTAATATCGTCGACGCCAGCGACGCCGCCGGAGTGAATGGTACGCATCGTAAGCTGCGTACCGGGCTCGCCGATGGACTGGGCGGCAATAATGCCGACCGCGGTACCGATGGCGACCGGACGACGGGTGGAAAGATCCCAGCCGTAGCACTTCTGGCACACGCCGTACTTGGAGCGGCAGGTGAGCAGCGCGCGAAGCTTGACCTTCTTAAGGCCCGCATCGACCATCTTCTGGATGTCGGCGACCTTCTCGATGTAGCCGTCCTGCTCAAAGAGCACGGTGCCATCGGGAGCCACGACGTCCTCAATGAAGCAACGGCCGACGAGGTCGGTGTTGAGGTCGGTGGTGCCGGGGATGATGAGGTTGTAGGTGACGCCCTCGTGCGTACCGCAGTCCTCCTCGCGGACGATGACGTCCTGGGCCACGTCGACCAGACGACGGGTCAGGTAACCAGAGTCCGAGGTGTGGGATGCGGTATCGACCAGGCCCTTACGGGCGCCGTAGGTCGAAATGAAGTACTCGAGCGGCAGCAGGCCCTCGCGGAAGTTCGCCTTAATGGGAAGGTCGATCGTCTCGCCGGACATGTCCGCCATCAGGCCACGCATACCGCCGAGCTGACGCAGCTGGGTCTTAGAACCACGGGCGCCGGAGTCGGCCATCATGTACAGCGGGTTCTCCTCGTCGAACATGTCGAGCATGAGCGCTGCAACCTTATCGGTACAAGCGGTCCACTCGTTAACGACTTCGATGTGGCGCTCCGTCTCGTTGATGAAGCCCTCCTCGAAGTACTCGTTGATCTGGTCGACGTTGGCCTGGGCGCGGTCGAGCAGCTCCTGCTTCTCGGCAGGGATGAGAGCGTCCCACACCGAGATGGTGAGGCCGGCGCGGGTAGCGTAGTGGAAGCCGGAGTACTTGATGGCGTCGAGGATCGGGCCGACCTTGGCCTCGGGATAGCGATCGCAGCAGTCCGCAACCAGCTTGGCCACGTCGCCCTTGACCATCTTGTAGTTCATGAACTCGTAATCTTCGGGCAGGCACTGGCGGTTGAAGATGATGCGGCCGATAGAGGTCTCGAAGCGCGCGGTCTTGTTGCCGGTGACGTCGTAGTCGACAAACTCGTTCTTGCCGTTCTTGACGCGGAAGATACGGGTGCCGTCCTCGTTGATGACGTTGGCATCGGCAGCGGACACGCGGACCTGGATCTTGGCCTGCATGTCGACCTCGGAGCGGCAGTCATAGGCGTGCAGCGCGTCGTCGAAGCTCGAGAACACGTGGTTCTCGCCCGGCAGACCCTCGCGAACCTGGGTGAGGTAGTACACACCGATGATCATGTCCTGCGAAGGGATGTTGACCGGCTTGCCGGATGCCGGCGAGCGCAGGTTGTTCGCAGAGAGCATGAGCACGCGGGCCTCGGCCTGAGCCTGGCTGGACAGCGGCACGTGGACAGACATCTGGTCGCCGTCGAAGTCGGCGTTGAAGGGCGAGCAGACCAGCGGGTGCAGGTGGATAGCCTTGCCCTCGACCAGCACCGGCTCAAAGGCCTGGATGGACAGACGGTGCAGGGTCGGTGCACGGTTGAGCAGCACGACGCGGCCGTCGATGACCTCTTCGAGGATATCCCACACAAAGGTGGCACCGCGGTCGATAGCGCGCTTGGCGCCCTTGATGTTCTCGACCTTGCCAAGCTCGACCAGGCGCTTCATGACGAAGGGCTTGAAGAGCTCCAGCGCCATGGTCTTGGGCAGACCGCACTGGTGCAGCAGCAGCTTGGGGTCGGTAACGATTACCGAACGGCCGGAGTAGTCGACACGCTTGCCCAGCAGGTTCTGACGGAAACGACCCTGCTTGCCCTTGAGGGCCTCGGCGAGCGACTTGAGCGGGCGACCGCCACGGCCAGAGACCGGGCGACCACGACGGCCGTTGTCGAACAGGGCGTCCACGGACTCCTGGAGCATGCGCTTCTCGTTATTCACGATGATTGCAGGGGCGTCCAGGTCGAGCAGGCGCTTGAGTCGGTTGTTACGGTTGATCACGCGACGGTACAGGTCGTTGAGGTCGGACGCGGCGAAACGGCCACCGTCAAGCTGGACCATCGGGCGCAAATCGGGCGGAATGACCGGAATGACGTCCAGGATCATGTTCGCGGGGCTGTTGCCGCCCTTCAGGAAGGCGTCAACGACCTCGAGGCGCTTAACGGCCTTCTCGCGCTTCTGCTTCTGGGAGTCCTCGTCGGCGATGATGGCCTTGAGCTTCTCGGCCTCGGAGGGGAGGTCGATGGCAGCGAGCAGGTCGCGGACGGCCTCGGCACCCATGCCGCCCTTGAAGTACATCGAGTAGTAGCGGGTCATCTCGCGGAACAGCGGCTCATCGGAAATGAGGTCGCGCTCGCTGAGCTTCATGAAGGCGTTGAAGGCGTCCGTGCGGAGCTGCTTCTCGTCCTTGCACTCTTCCTCGATGTCGACGATGCCAGAGGCGATCTCCTCGGGGGTCAGCGGCTCCTCGTCGGAGAACTCGTCAAAGTTCTCGGGGTTGCCCTGCTCCTTGAGGGACTCGATCTGGCGGGCGCACTCGGCATCGATCTCTTCCAGATCGGCGGCGAGCTCCTCGCGCAGGTCGTCGGCGTCGGCCTCGCGAGCCTCGTAGTCAACCTCGGTGATGATGTAGCTGGCAAAGTACAGAACCTTCTCGAGGTCCTTGGACTTGATGTCGAGCATACGGCTCATCGGGAAGCTCGTGGGGCTCTTGAAGTACCAGATGTGGGACAC
Organism: Collinsella aerofaciens; assembly: GCF_015552075.1. GTDB lineage: Bacteria > Actinomycetota > Coriobacteriia > Coriobacteriales > Coriobacteriaceae > Collinsella > Collinsella aerofaciens_Y. The sequence continues at coordinate 6,679 of NZ_JADNDZ010000119.1, read as the reverse complement.
GGGAGCGGCGAGCTCGATGTGGCCCATGCGGTCGCGACGCACCTTGGCCGAGGTGACCTCGACGCCGCAGCGCTCGCAGACGATGCCCTTAAAGCGGATGCCCTTGTACTTGCCGCAGGAGCACTCCCAGTCCTTGGCGGGACCGAAGATCTTCTCGCAGAACAGGCCGTCCTTCTCGGGCTTGAGGGTACGGTAATTGATGGTCTCCGGCTTCTTGACCTCACCGTGCGACCAGGAACGGATCTGGTCGGCGGAGGCAAGGGAGATCTTTACCGAGTCAAAATCAGTAGCTTCGAAATCTGCCACAGTCAACTACTCCTTATCAGTGGTCGTGGCGGCGACAGCCTCGGGTGCCTCGGCGGTCTCGGCATCCTCGGCCTCGACGTCGGCGTCAACGCCGGCGAGCGCAGCCAGGTCGTCGAGAGCAGAGGTCTCCTCGGCGGTCACAGGGGCGGAGGCGTCCTCGTCGGCATCGTGCATGGGCTCGATGTCCAGTGCGAGGGAGCGAATCTCCTTGACGAGAACCTTGAAGGACTCGGGGATACCCGGGACAGGAACGTTCTCGCCCTTGACGATGGACTCGTAGGTCTTGACACGGCCCACGGTATCGTCGGACTTGACGGTCAGGATCTCCTGCAGGACGTTGGAAGCACCGTACGCGTACAGTGCCCAAACTTCCATCTCGCCGAAGCGCTGGCCGCCGAACTGAGCCTTGCCGCCCAGAGGCTGCTGGGTAACCAGGCTGTAAGGGCCGGTCGAACGGGCGTGGATCTTGTCGTCGACCATGTGGCCGAGCTTGAGGATGTAGGACGTACCCACGGTAATGGGCTCGCGGAACTCCTCGCCGGTGCGGCCGTCGAACAGGCGGGTCTTGCCGCGCTCGTCAAGCTGGGTGACGAACTCGGGGCGCATGTGATCGCCAAAGGCAGCGGTAGCCTTGTTGAGCATGTTCTTGTTGGCACGACGGATGACCTCGGCGATCTCGTCCTCCTTGGCGCCGTCGAAGACGGGCGTGGCGGTGAAGAACGGACCGGGGACGTACTTGTCGGAGTCGGCCTGCTCGGTATCCCAACCGCACGCAGCAGCCCAGCCAAGGTGGCACTCGAGCAGCTGGCCGACGTTCATACGCGAAGGAACGCCCAGCGGGTTGAGGATAACGTCGATCGGGGTACCGTCAGCCATGTAGGGCATGTCCTCGACCGGCAGAACGTTGCAGATAACACCCTTGTTGCCGTGGCGGCCGGCGATCTTATCGCCCTGCTGGATCTTACGACGCTGGGCGACGTAGACGCGCACCTGCTCGTTGACGCCGGGGGCCAGGTCGTCGCCGTTCTCGCGGCTAAAGCGGACGACGTCGATGACGCGGCCGTAAGCGCCGTGAGGCATCTTAAGGGAGGTGTCGCGGACGTCGTGGGCCTTGGCACCGAAGATGGCGCGCAGCAGGCGCTCCTCGGCGGTCAGAGCGCTCTCGCCCTTAGGCGTGACCTTGCCGACCAAGATGTCGCCAGGGCCGACCTCGGCGCCGATGCGGATGATGCCGTCCTCGTCGAGGTTGGCAAGCATGTCCTCGGAGAGGTTCGGGATCTCGCGGGTGATCTCCTCGGGGCCGAGCTTGGTGTCGCGGGCGTCGATCTCGTGACGGGTGATGTTGATGGTCGTCAGCAGGTCCTCGGCCACCAGGCGCTCGGACACGACGATACCGTCCTCGTAGTTAAAGCCTTCCCACGGCATGTAGGCCACGGTGAGGTTCTGACCCAGTGCGAGCTCGCCGTGATCGGTCGAAGGACCGTCGGCCAGAGGCTCGCCCTGCTCAACGGTGTCACCAACGCGAACGAGCGGACGGTGGTTGATGCAGGTGGACTGGTTGGAGCGCTGGTACTTGGCCAGGTGGTACTCGTCCATGCCGCCGGCATGCTTGACGATGATCTTGGCGGCGTCGGCAAAGATGACCTCGCCGGCGTTCTTGGCCAGGGTGACCTCGCCGGAGTCCAGAGCGGCGCGACGCTCCATGCCGGTACCGACATAGGGAGCGGCGGGGTGAACCAGCGGCACGGCCTGACGCTGCATGTTGGCGCCCATCAGCGTACGCTTGGCGTCATCGTGCTCAAGGAACGGGATCAGCGTGGCTGCGACGGAGAGCATCTGACGCGGCGAGACGTCCATGTAGTCGACGTCCTCGACGGGCACGTCGGCGGGAGCGCCGAAGGAGCCGTCGAAGTCGCGGGTACGGGCGATCACGGTGTGCGGACGGACGATCTTACCCTCGGCATCGGTCGTGATGAACTCGTTGGTCTTGGGATCGAGCGGCGTGTTGGCCGGCGCGATGACGTGCTTCTCTTCCTCGTCAGCGGTCATCCAGTCGATCTGATCGGTGGCAACGCCGTTCTCGACGCGACGGAACGGGGCCTCGATGAAGCCATACTCGTTGACGCGGGCGTAGAGGGCGAGCGAGCCGATCAGGCCGATGTTGGGGCCTTCGGGGGTCTCGATCGGGCACATGCGGCTGTAGTGCGAATTGTGAACGTCGCGGACGGCCGTCGGCACGTTGGTGCGGCGGCTGGAGCCGGACTTGTGGCCGGCAAGACCACCAGGGCCGAGTGCGGACAGACGGCGCTTGTGGGTCAGACCGGTCAGGGGGTTCGCCTGGTCCATGAACTGCGAGAGCTGCGAGGAACCGAAGAACTCCTTGATGGAAGCCACGATCGGACGGATGTTGATGAGCGACTGCGGGGTGATCTCGTCGATGTCCTGGGAGCTCATGCGCTCACGGACGACGCGCTCCATACGGCTCATGCCGATACGGAACTGGTTGGCGACGAGCTCGCCGACGGTGCGGATACGGCGGTTGCCGAAGTGGTCGATGTCGTCGACCTTGAAGCCCTGCTCGCCGGCAGCGAGGGACAGCAGGTAGCGCAGCGTCGCGACGATATCCTCGTCGGTGAGCACCGTGACCTCTTCCTCGGTGGTGAGGTTGAGCTTCTTGTTGACCTTGTAACGACCGACGCGGGCCAGATCGTAGCGCTGCGGGTTAAAGAGCAGGCCCTCGAGCAGGCTGCGGGAAGCGTCCACGGTGGGAGGCTCGCCCGGGCGCAGGCGACGGTAGATCTCGATGAGGGCGTCCTCGCGAGTGAGGGCGGTGTCGCGCTCCAGGGTGCGCTTGATCACATCGGAGTTGCCGAGCAGCTCGATGATGTCGTCGTTGGTGACGGCGATGCCAAGGGCGCGCAGGAACATCGTGGCGCTCTGCTTGCGCTTACGGTCGATGGAGACCATGAGCTGGTCGCGCTTGTCGACCTCAAACTCGAGCCAGGCACCGCGGGACGGGATGATCTGGGCCTTGTAGATCTGCTTGCCCGAATCCATCTCGGAGCTGTAGTACACACCCGGGGAACGGACGAGCTGCGAGACGACGATACGCTCGGTACCGTTGATGATGAAGGTGCCCTGATCGGTCATCATGGGGAAGTCGCCCATAAAGACGAGCTGCTCCTTGATCTCGCCGGTCTCCTTGTTGGTGAGACGGACGTCGGTCAGAAGCGGGGCCTGATAGGTCATGTCCTTCTCGCGGCACTCCTCGACGGTGTGCGCGGGGTCGCCGAACTGATGCTCGCCGAAGGTAACCTCGAGAACATGGTTCTGGCTCTGGATGGGGCTGGATTCCTTGAACGCCTCACGAAGGCCCTCGTCCTTAAAACGCTCAAAGGATTCCCTTTGAACAGAGATAAGGTTGGGGAGCTCCATGGCCTCCGGGATTTTCCCGAAGCTGACGCGCTTGCGCTCAGTGGCAGTGTATGCGTAGGTCACCAGGTTTTTCCTCCTTCACGGAAATGCTCGGTGGGTTGGCGAGGCATAGCTTCGCCAGTTATCGCAACCTAATAGTTTATCAGGTACCGACCGTTGGGCAAGAAAAGCCTTGACGCGATTGAGTTTTTGGAGTAGCAAAGTTTTTCGACAGAAAACACGCAGGTAGATGTATGTGTATCGAACATCTGTTCATATATTTTCTGTGAACAGAGAGCCGGCAATCGCAGCTCTTATAAAAAACGGGCGCGAACCGAGGTCCGCGCCCGTAAATGTCGATGCCCGAAGGCTTACTTGCGCATCAATCCGCCGCGCTCGTCGATGGCATCCCAGAAGGCATCGGCAAAGCGGGGGTCGCTTGCGGCCATGAGGGCGTTGGTGGCCATCCAGCCAGAGGGAGTGCCGGTGTCGTAGCCCGACAGCGGGTCAATGACGACGGCATACATGGCCTCGCGGTCGAGCGAACGGGCCATGGCGTCGGTGAGCTGGATCTCGCCGCCCTTGCCGGCCTGCTGATCTGCCAGCAGGTCCATGACCAGCGGGCTCAGCAGGTAGCGACCGACGATGTACAGATTGGACGGAGCCGCCTCGGGAGCGGGCTTCTCGACCAGACCGCCGATGCGCCAGACAGCGCCCGGCTCTGCATCGGCAACGTCCTCGGCACCCTCGAGCGAACCGACGCGCTCACCGGCGATAACGCCGTAGCGGCTGACTTCCTCGGGCGAGCAAGCAGCGACGGCGATAACCGAAGCGCCACCGTGCTCCTTGGAAACGGCGAGCATCTTGTCGCAGATGTCGCGGTTAGGCACAACGTAGTCGCCCAGAAGAACCAGGAAGTTCTCCCCTGACACGGCGTCGGCAGCAGAGCGAATAGCATGGCCGAGGCCCTTGGGCTCGTACTGATAGCGGAAGTCGACCGGCATACCGCCAGCGTGGGCGACGGCATCGGCATAGGCGTTCTTGCCGCGCTCGCGCAGCAGGTTCTCGAGCGAGCGATCGGGCTGGAAGTAGTTCAGTAGCTCGGGCTTACCGGGAGAAGTAACGATGATGGCGTCGTCGACTTCCTCGGGGTCGAGCGCCTCCTCGACGACGTACTGAATGACGGGCTTGTCGAGCACCGGCAGCATCTCTTTGGGCGTGCACTTGGTGCCAGGCAGAAAACGCGTGCCAAGACCGGCGGCGGGGATGATTGCCTTCATGTTATTCAAAGATCCTTTCGCAGGCGCAAAAGCGCCCCATGCGTGCGGCACACAGCCGCAGACCAAATTGCGATACCTAAGCATCTTACCGCTGGAACTATATGTCGCTACAAGGCAGAGACAATTCTTCAGCAGGTCAACGCAAATTATTGCTCGAATGGTGCAATTTTATTGCCCAACGGCAGGGTGCCCGATACGACGCAAATCACAGAACATGGCAGTTTGAGCTACCGATGTCGAGGGACCGAAAAACAAAAAAGACGGGGCTCGCAATGCGAACCCCGTCTGCAAAGAAATCTGGCGAGAAAGCCTGATTACTTGAGGGTGACAGCAGCGCCAGCAGCCTCGAGCTTCTCCTTGGCAGCCTCGGCGTCCTCCTTCTTGGCACCCTCGAGAACAGCCTTGGGAGCGCCCTCGACGACCTCCTTGGCCTCCTTCAGGCCAAGGTTGGTGAGCTCACGGACGGCCTTGATGACCTGGATCTTGTTGTCACCGAAGCCCTCGAGCACGACGTCAAACTCGGTCTTCTCCTCGGCCTCAGCAGCGCCAGCAGCGGGAGCGGCGACAACAGCGGCAGGAGCAGCGGCGGAAACGCCGAAGGTGTCCTCGATAGCCTTGACGAGCTCGGAAGCCTCGAGAAGGGTCATTTCCTTAAGAGCATCGATGATCTCATCGGTGGTAAGCTTAGCCATTTCTAAGTCCTTTCGGTTTCCGTGCGGATGCACGGAGATCAGTTAAAACACGACGCGAATGCGCCAGGGGTGCGGCGTTGCCGCCGCGGGTGAAAACAGCAACTAGGCTGCCTTCTGCTCGGAGACCTGCTGGATCGAACGAGCGAGACCAGAGGAAACGCCGTTGACGCAGACAGCGATGTCGCGAGCGAAACCGGAGATGAGACCGGCGATCTGGCCGAGAAGCTGATCCTTGGTGGGCAGCTCGGCGATAGCCTTAACATCATCAGCGGAAACGGCCTTGCCGTCGGAGATACCGCCCTTGATCTCAAGGACGCCCTTGGACTTAGCGGAGAAGTCCTTAAGGGCCTTAGCGGCCTCGACCGGCTCGGACTCGTAGAACACATAAGCGACGGGGCCGGCGAGGATCTCGTCGAGCTCGGGCTGCTCCTGGTTCTTGAGAGCGATCTTGACCAGGTTGTTCTTGTAGACCTTCATCTCGGCGCCGCACTCGCGAAGCTGATGACGCAGCTCCTGAGCCTGCTTAACCGTCAGACCGTTGTAGTTGACGACGAACAGACCGGCGTTCTCGGCGATACGGGACTCGATCTCTGCAACCTTGTCGATTTTGTACTGCTGGGGCATGAATTACACCTCCTCGAATTCTTTCCGGGCACGGTCCGCCACAAGGACGTGACGGGGGCATGTCCAAAAAGAAAGCCCCCGCGCTGCATGAGCGACGGGGGCGAGAAGACATATCTACTCGACCACCTCGGCTGGCGGGAAGTCCCATTAAGCTCGCGGGTAAGACCCGTTTGCGCCGGCTGTCTCTGGCAGCGGATTCGTGCGTGAACCGAAAGTATTATGGCGGGGACCCCGGCGTCGGTCAACGGCAACCCTGGCTGCACACAATTCCACCATCTCGGTCGCGCCGCCAAAGGCCAGGCGCAAGCTTTTCGCTCGGTCAGGTCCTGGGCTCGCACGAAGAGCACATTTAGTGCTCTTCGG
>NZ_JADNDZ010000118.1 GCF_015552075.1 Collinsella aerofaciens | reverse complement strand
GGGCCTCAAGGTCGTCGACCTCGCCGTCCACGGCGACTCGCGCGGCTGGTTCAAGGAGAACTGGCAGCGCGCCAAGATGACCGCCCTGGGCATCCCGGACCTCAGGGTCGTCCAGAACAACATCTCCTACAACGACAGCCGCGGCGTCACCCGCGGCATCCACGCCGAGCCCTGGGACAAGTTCATCTCCGTGGCGCGCGGCAGCGTCTTCGGCGCCTGGGTGGACCTGCGCGAGGGCAGCGAGACCTACGGGAAGGTGTTCACCTGCACGCTCGACCCGTCCAAGGCCATCTACGTCCCGCGCGGCGTGGGCAACTCCTTCCAGGCCCTGGAGGACGGCACCGCCTACACCTACCTGGTGGACGCCCACTGGTCCCTCGAGCTCAAGAAGACCTACACCTTCGTGAACCTCGCCGACCCCGAGCTCGCCATCGAGTGGCCGATCCCGCTGGATCAGGCCACCGTATCCGAGGCCGACCTCAACCACCCGATGCTCGCCGACGTCGTCCCGATGGCGCCCAGGAGGACGCTCGTCACCGGCTGCAACGGCCAGCTGGGCCATGCGGTGCGTGCGCTCGCCGAGGAGCGCGGCGTCGCCAAGGACTTCGACTTCTGCGACATCGACACCTTCGACATGTCCGACCCCGAGGCCTACGCTCAGTACGACTGGTCGCTCTACGGCACCGTCATCAACTGCGGCGCCTACACGGCGGTCGACAGGGCCGAGACCCCCGAGGGCCGCGCCATCGCCTGGAAGGCCAACGCGACCGGTCCCGCCCTTCTCGCCCGAACCTGCGCCGAGCACGGCATCACGCTCGTCCACGTGTCCAGCGACTACGTCTTCGACGGCACCGCCGAGGTGCATACCGAGGACGAGCCCCTCAGCCCGCTGTCCGTCTACGGCCAGACCAAGGCCGCCGGCGACATCGCCGTGGCCGGGTGCCCGCGCCACTACATCATGCGCAGCTCCTGGGTCATCGGCGAGGGGCACAACTTCGTGAAGACCATGAAGGGCCTGTCCGACCGCGTCACAGACCCGGAGGACAAGCTGGGGCAGATCACAGTGGTCGACGACCAGCTGGGCCGCCTGACCTTCACGCGCGACATGGCGCGGGCCATCTTCCATGTGCTGGGGACGCACGCCCCCTACGGCACCTACGACTGCACCGGCTCCGGCGCCGTGAGGAGCTGGGCCGACATCGCCCGCGCCGTCTTCGAGGCCGCCAACGGCAACGGGGACAAGGTCGTGCCGGTCAGCACCGCCGACTACTACGCGAGCGCCGAGGGCCCCATCGCCCCGCGCCCGGTCCACTCCGCGCTCGACCTGTCCAAGCTCGAG
>NZ_JADNDZ010000011.1 GCF_015552075.1 Collinsella aerofaciens | reverse complement strand
TCTTTGAATGACAAGTTGTCGCTCTGGCGCCCGCGCAGCGTCGACTGGTCCGCCGTTCGTTAGAACGGCGGAACTGAGGGCAGCGTCGAGCTGTTACGCGGTTTGGTAAAACCGCGTAACTACCTAACTACATCAAGTTGCAAACAGCCGCCGCGAAGGCCACGGGGTCCTCGGGGAGGATGCCCTCGACCAGCAGGGCCTGATCGTAGAGCAAGCCTGAGTACTGCTTGATCTTGTCAGTGTCGCCCGCCTTCTGAGCAGCGACGAGCTTGGCAAAGACCGGGTGCTTGGCGTTGAGCTCGAGCACGCGCTGGCTCTTGGGCATACCGTCGGGCGCGCCCTCGGGTCCCTTCTGGAGCACCTTCTCCATCTCAAGCGAAAGCGGGCCCTCGGTGGTGATGCAAGCGGGGGCATCGGTCAGGCGCGCGGAGACGGCAACTTTCTCGACCTTGTCACCGAGCGCCTCCTTCATAGCGCTAAAGAGGTCCTCGTTTTCCTTGGTGGCGTCCTCGGCCTCCTTCTTCTCGTCCTCGGTCGCCAGATCAAGATCGCCAGTCGCAACGTTCTTGAGCTCTAGATGACGATCCTCGACCTCGGGCTCGGCACCGTCGGCCACAGCCTTCTCGGCAGCCTCGCGGGCAGCATCGTCCTCGTAGATCTTGGGCATATCGGCGGCAACGTACTCACGCATAGCCTGGAACGTGAACTCGTCCACATCCTGCGTCAGCAGCAGCACGTCATAGCCGCGGTCGAGCACGCCCTTTACCACGGGCATCTTGGCCAAGCGCTCACGCGAGTCACCGGCGGCGTAGTAGATGGCCTTCTGATCCTCGGGCATGCCCTTGGCATACTCGGCCAGGGTAATCATCTTCTGTTCCTTGGCAGACCAGAACAGCAGCAGGTCGGCGAGCTCATCGGCCTTCATGCCATAGCTCGAGTAGATGCCGTACTTAAGACCGCGACCAAAGTTCTCAAAGAACTTCTCGTAGGCCTCGCGATCGTTGTCGCGCATATCCTCAAGATCGGCGGTAATCTTCTTTTCCACACGCTTGGCGATGGCCTTGAGCTGACGGTTCTGCTGCAGCGTCTCGCGCGAGATGTTGAGCGACACGTCAGCGGAATCCACGACGCCGCGGACAAAGTTGTAGTAGTCGGGCAGCAGGTCGTCGCACTTCTCCATGATCAGGACGTTGGAGCTGTAGAGTGCCAGACCCTTCTCGTAATCCTTGCTGTACAGATCGAACGGCGCGCGGCCCGGCACAAACAGCAGGGCATCGTACTCGAGCGTGCCCTCGGCATGGAAGCTGATGGTGCGCGCAGGATCGTCAAAGTCGTGGAACGTGGACTTGTAGAACTCGTCGTAGTCCTTCTGCTCGACATCGGAGCTGCGCTTCTTCCAGATCGGTGTCATGGAATTGACGGTCTCGAGCTCCTGGTAGTCCTCGTACTCGGGCTTGTAATCGTCGCCGGCGTCCTCGGGCTTGGGTTTCTGGCGGCTCTTGGACACCATCATCTGAATCGGGTAGCGCACATAGTTGCTGTACTGCTGAATCAGGCTCTTGAGACCCCACTCGGTCAGGAAGCGATCGTAGGTCTCGGCCTCGCCGTCGGCATCGAGCTTCTCGTTCTCGCGCAGCGTCAGGATGACATCGGTACCGTGCTCGGCGCGCTCACCGTCCTCGATGGTGTAGCCCTCAAGACCGTCGGATTCCCACACATGGGCGACATCCTCGCCATAGGCGCGGCTGACGACCTTCACATGGCTGGCGACCATAAAAGCCGAGTAGAAGCCCACGCCAAACTGGCCGATGATGTCGACATCCGAACCCTGCTGCTCGGCGTTCTCGGTCTTAAACTCCTCGGAGCCGGAATGGGCGATGGTGCCCAGATTGCGCTCGAGCTCCTCGGCGGTCATGCCAATGCCGTTATCCGAGATGGTAATGGTGCGGGCGTCTTTATCAAAGGAAACGCGAATAGCCAGGTCGCCCTGGTCGATCTTGACGCTCGGATCCTGCAGGCTCTTAAAGTTGAGCTTGTCGACGGCGTCGCTCGCGTTAGAGATAAGCTCGCGCAGGAAGATTTCCTTATTGGTGTAGATGGAGTTGATCATGAGGTCGAGCAGTTTTTTGCTCTCGGTCTTAAATTGACGCATGTGCAGTCCTTTCGCGTAACCCCGTCCGCAAAAACGGCCCGGTCGCCCGAGCCGAATCGCAGACCTGCTATGTTCAGACTTAGATTTTATAACCCATTAGCGCGCATATATACATACGGAATCGAAAAACTGTATGTCTAAGCGCTCCAATGCGTCAATTGCCAAGGAGTGTCCCCAACCGCCGGCAGAAAAGGAACGTCTCTATCTGCCATCTACGCGCTTGGCCATCCAGACATGGGGCTGGCCCTCGTCTTCGTAATCTACCGGGGCAATTTGCGTGTAGCCCGCCTTTGCATAGAGCGGCAACACGTATTCCTGCGCATGCAGCTTAATAAGCTTAGCGCCGGCATCGCGTGCACACGAAGCACTGGCCTCGACGATCGCACTCGCCAGTCCGCGACGATGCATAGCCGGCAGCACGGCGACGCGCCCCATAATGTAGGTCTCCCCCGCCGCAACGTCTTCGTCCATGTCGCATGCCGGCAACACCGGGGCCCCTGCGTCAGCCACGCGTTCAAGCTCTTCGGGAAACACGCGCGAGCAACCGGCAAGCTCGTCGTCTACATAGAGCGTCACATGAATGCAGTTCGGATCCTCGTCGATAGCGTCGAACTCATTCTCGTAGCCCTGCTCGTCCATAAAAACGACGCGGCGCACCAACGCCGCGTCATCAAAGCATCCCGTCTTAAGTTGGATATCCATGGCTGCCCTTTCATTCAATGCGAACGTTAGGGACAGATATTAGCGAAAATGAGCTCCGCGCACACTAAACTTCGCGCGAGCCTTCGCCAGGCAATCGTAATGACCCACGTTATGGGCATCGCTCGCGATGAAGCTGTACAGGTTCTGATCGAACAGGCGCTGTGCCGGCTTTTTCTCGCGACCAAAGCGACCGCCGGCAATAAAGTCCGCCGAAGCCTGCAGCTTGCAGCCCATATCGACCAGGCGCTCCGCCACGCTTACATCCTTTTGAACCGCACGATAGCGCTCAGGATGAGCGATGATCACCTGGTAGCCACGGCACTGCAAATCGTAAATCGTGTTCTCGTACTCTCTAAACGCATACGCATCGGCATGCGTCGAAAGCTCGAGCAGAAACTCGTTGGTCCCATCGAAATGCAAGTGCTCCGCGGCATCGATACCAAGCTCAACGAGCTTTCGATGGTTGACCTCGAAGCCCATCTGGAGCGGAAAACCGTCAGCGTTATCACGCAGCAGCTCAAAGGCATCCCACATCTTGTCGTAATCAAAATAGGGATCACGGCAGTGAGGAGTGCAAACGATTCTGGTTACACCGGCCCGCTTGGCAGCCTCGAGCATCGCCAAGCTCTCATCGAGATCGGCGGCGCCGTCGTCTACACCCGGCAAGATATGGCAATGAATGTCACGCATAGGTCAGCCTTAATCAACTAAACGTTTGCTCGGTTGGTGAAGATGCCCTTTTTGGAAGTCCCCTGATCGTCGGAGCCCTTCTTCACCTTCTTACCGTCCTTGGTGTAGTAGGAGTAGTAGTACTCGCTGGTCTCGGTCTCGCAGTAGTTCATAACGGTACCGATGAGCTTGACCTTCTCGGACTTCTTAAGCTGACCGATGGCGTTGAGCGCCTCCTCGCGCTTGGTGAAATCCTCACGCACGACAAAAAGCGCACCGTCGGTCAGACTTGCGATCTCGGCAGCATCGATGAAGGTGCCGACCGGGGGAGCATCAAAGATGACGTACTGGAACTTGGCGGACAGCGCCTTTACCAGCTTGGCAAAGCGGTGAGAGACGATGATGTCGGCAGGATTGGGAATATGCGGCTCGGCATCGAGGAAGTAGAAGTTCTTCTGACCCGTCTCGACAATCGCCTGGTCAATAGAAACCTGCTCGGAAAGGACTGCATAGAGTCCGCCGCGGGAGCGGACGCCGAGCATATCGGCAAGGGACCTGCGACGCATATCAGCCTCGACCAGCAGGACGCTCTTGCCGCTGGTGGCGATAGCTTGGGCAAGGTTGATGGAAACCGTAGACTTGCCCTCGTTGGGAATCGAGGACGTAACGGTGATGGTGCGAATGGGGTCGTCCACGCTCGCAAAGCGGATGTTGGCCAGAAGGGTCTTGGCGGCATTCTGTACAACGAGCTTATCGGTGTTCTTTGCCTTAGCCATGCCTATTTACCACCTTTCATAGCCGGAATTCGGCCAACAACGGGAATGCCCAGGAGCTCTTCTGCCTCTTCGGCACCGCGGATGCGGGTGTTGAGCATGTCTGCCAAAACGACATAGGCAACTGCGATAAAGATGCCCGCGAGGAACGCGACAGCAACGTACAGCATACGCTTGGGGCCGCTGGGGACTTCGGGAGTCTTAGCCTCGTCGATAACGTTGATGCTCTGGGCAGCGCCGACGTTCTGAGCGACCGTACTCACCGAGCTGGCCATGGCCTTTGCGACCTTAGCCGTCTCCTTGGCATCGGTGCCGGTAACCGAAAGCGTAATGACACGCGTGGTGGTCTCGGAGGAAACAGACACCTTGTAGTCATCCAGGTCAGCAAGGCCCAGCTCATTGGCAGCACCGCTCTTAACGCTATCGCTATCCAGCAGCGTGGCGATATCGTTGGAAAGCATCTGGCTCGCCGAGAGATCGTTGTAGCTCATCTGACCGCTATCGTCGGTTTTGGCGAGAATGTACATGCTCGTCGTCGCGGTGTAGGTGTTGTCCATCGCAACGAAGGACACGATGCCCATGGCGATCGCGCAGACCACCGGAAGGGTGATGACCAGCTTAAGGTGCTTCTTCAGCAGCTGGAACAGTTCGAGAAGGGTCATGCAGCTTGCCTTTCATTTCCCCAGTTCGGATTGACAAAACTGTCCGTATGTTATCGCATCTTTTTACCGAGACCAAACTCTATACATAAGAAACAGGCTCTCTGTAAAAATGTCGGAAGCAATCGTAAAATTGCACAACAACGCCGCACCCGAAAGTCAAATGCGGCGTCTACATCAATACCTATGTTGTATCGCTATGCGAATGGCTCGTCCTGCTGTATGGGAAACGTCACCGTAATGGTGGTTCCCACGCCCAACTCGCTCGACAGATCGAGCGTGGCGTGATGATACAGGGCCGCATGCTTGACAATGGCAAGCCCCAGACCGGTTCCGCCGCGCGCCTTGGACCTACTCTTGTCCACGCGATAGAACCGCTCAAATACCTTGCCCTGTTCTTCAGGCGCGATACCGATTCCCGTGTCGGCGACCGCAAGGAACGGATGGCCTTCGTCGTTGGTGTCGCACTGCAGCGTAACCGTACCGCCGGGTCGATTGTAGCGGATGGCGTTGCTCGCCAGATTATAGATGAGCTCGTCAATCAAGCGCGACACGCCTTCGATGACCACAGGCTTGGTCTCATGACTTATCGTCACATTCGCCTGACGGGCGACCTGTTCAAGACGCTGCTCAACCGCGTAGATGGCACGCGAGAGCTCAATAGGCTCCGTGGAACCAATGGGCACCGCCTCGCCCTCAGTTGCACGCTCGGCCTCGTCCAAGTTAGACAGCGTAAGGATATCGTTGACAAGCGCTGCCAAGCGGCCCGCCTCACGATAGATGCGACCGCCAAAGTTGCGCAGGTCGCCCTCGCCCTCGACCATGCCGTTTGCGATGAGCTCGGCATAGCCCGAAATCGCCGTAAGCGGCGTCTTGAGCTCATGGGTGATATTCGCCGTGAACTCGCGGCGCATACGGTCGTTGTCCGCTAGCACCGCCATTTGGCGCTTGAGTTCCTGGCGCTGCGACTCGATACGCTCAAGCATGGGGACCATCTCGGCATAGGCGTGCTCATAGCTACGGCGTGGGTGATCCAAATCCACCTCTTGCAACGGCGCGATGATGGCACGGGACTCACGGCGCGCCATAAAAAACGAGAGTACTGCACCCGCTGCTGCGATAAGCAGCATCGGCGCCAGCATCGACAGCAAAATCGCCGCAACGCCAGGCTGGGCCTGCGCCAAGCGAACGACCTGGCCGTTATCAAGGGTGACGGCGCGATACAGCATAATCTCGTCGAGTGTAGAGCTTGCGCGCTCCGCGGAACCCGAACCACTCTCAAAGGCCTCGATGACCTCGGGGCGATCGCCATGGTTGGGCAGTGTGGAAGGCGACGCCTCGTTGTCGTAGGCAACCGATCCATCCTTGTTAATCAGCGTGATGCGCAAGTCCTCGCGATCGAGGCTACGCAAGAACGGGATGGGCTCCTGCTGCTCGTCGAGGGCGGCAGCAATGAGCTCGGTTTCCTGCGCCAGGTTGGCACTCGTGGCATCCGCCAAGGTGTTTTGCACAAAGAACGCACCCAGCACCGTAAACGCCACGATAACCGCCATGGCACAGACAAAGATCGTCACAAAAACGCGGTGCGACAGCGTATGTTTTCCCTGGGGGGCGAAGACCACGGGTTACTCCTCCGATGCGGTGGCCGCGGTGTCGTCACCTTCGGCACCATCACCGGCAGAAGGCTCGGCCAAGCGGTAGCCCACGCCGCGTACGGTCTCGATGGCGCTGGCATGCTCGCCCAGTTTTTGGCGAAGCGTCTGCACGTGCACGTCAACGGTGCGCGAACCGCCGTCGAAGTCCCAGCCCCACACGCTCTGCAGCAACGACTCGCGGGTAAAGACCACGCCGGGCTTGCGCATGAGGTACTCGAGCAGGTCGAACTCGCGCAGGGTGAGCTTGAGCGGCTCACCGGCAACGGTTACCTCGCGGTGGCTAGGCGAGAGCACGATGTCGCCCACGCTGAGCACATCGCTCGCCTGTTTGACCATGCCGCCGCGACGCAGCAGTGCGCGGCAGCGGCTCGCAAGCTCCATGAGCGAAAACGGCTTAGTCAGGTAATCGTCGGCACCGCCATCGAGCGCCATCACCTTGTCGAGCTCGGTATCCTTGGCGGTAAGCATCATGATGGGCACCGTCGCCGTCAGGCGATCGGCGCGCAGGCGACGCATAATCGCCAAGCCATCGGTATCGGGCAGCATGATGTCGAGCAGGACGGCATCGGGTACCCGTCGCGCCACGGCAGCCTTAAACTCACCGTCGCACGAAAAGCCTTCGGCCTCGATCCCCTGCTTACGCAGCGCATAGACCGTCAAATCCCTGATGTTGTCATCGTCCTCGACGTAGTAGATCATGTTGAACCCCTTTGCGGCCGGTATGACCGCATCTTAACCCTAAAGGCGCCTGCACTCGATAGTATCAGCCAAAACGGCCCGTCAAATAATCCGCCGTGCGCGGATCGGTCGGATTCTTAAAGAGCTGCGCGGTGGGCGCGTGCTCCACCAGCTCGCCCAACAAGAAGAACGCAACCGAATCGGAAATACGCGCGGCCTGCTGCATGTTGTGTGTAACGACCACCAACGTGCACGTCTCCTTGAGCTCGCAGGCCAGCTGCTCGACCACCAGCGTCGACACGGGATCGAGGGCCGAGGTCGGTTCATCCATCAGCAGGATGTCGGGCTGCACGGCAAGCGCACGGGCGATACACAGGCGCTGCTGCTGCCCGCCCGAAAGACCCAGGCCCGACTCCTTGAGCTTGTCCTTGACCTCGTCCCACAGTGCGGCGCGGCGCAGGGAGTCCTCGACCAGCTCATCAAGCACGGCGCGATCGCGCACGCCCATGCCGCGCGGACCATAGGCCACGTTGTCGTAGATGCTCATGGGAAACGGGTTGGGGCGCTGGAAGACCATGCCCACGCGCTGACGTAGGCGGCAGATGTCGTAATCGCCCAGGATATTCTGGCCGTCGAGCGAAATCTTGCCCTCGATGCGGCAATCCTTGATGCCATCGTTCATGCGGTTAAAGCAGCGCAGCAGCGTGGACTTTCCGCAGCCCGAAGGCCCGATGAACGAGGTAATCTGCTTGTCGCGGATTTTGATGTTCACGTCCTTGAGCGCATGATGGTCGCCATAGAACAGGTCGAGGCCCTCAACATCAATGCGCGTCGGCGAGGCGGCAAGGTCCTCTGCCGTGGGGCGCGTTGCATCCCCAACTTCGCGCTCGTGCGCGGCCTCGGCCTGCGCCTCCATGAGTTCCTCAAGCTCCGTGGGCTCCATAGCCGCAGCAGCCGTCATACCGCATACCTCCATATCGATATCAATTCAGCAGTATCGATAGTAGGAATTGCGGCTCATACGCACGTGAGCGCATTGTCAAGTGTTTGTAAGGGCAGCCTGGCTATGCGGCGGGCAGCTCGATGGTGAATATCGTGTGTTCGGGCGTCGATTCGCACGCAACGGCGCCGCCGTGCGCCGCGACAATCTCCTTGGCAATGGCAAGGCCCAGACCGGCACCGCCACGATTGGTCGCACGAGCCGCATCCAGACGGTAAAACTTCTCAAAGATCACCTTGAGCTTTGCCGCCGGAATCGGATCGCCCTGGTTGATAAAACGCACCCGCACGCCGCCATCATCCATGCGCCTCGCCTCAATCGTGATCGTCGAGCCTTCGTAGCTATAGGCGACGGCGTTTTTCATAATGTTGTTGAAGACGCGGGCCATCTTGTCGCCGTCCACGAGCACCGTCAGGTCCTCGCAGATATCAACGTGGGCATCCTTATGCTGCTCGTTGAGGATGGGATAGAACTCGTCGGCCACCTGTGCCAGCAACAACCCCAAGTCGACGTAACCGCGCGTGAGCACGATGTCGTGAAAGTCGAAGCGCGTGATGTCGAAGAACTCCTCAATGAGCGCATCGAGCCGATGCGCCTTGTCGAGCGCCACGCCCGTAAATCGAGCACACTGCTCAACCGGCAGATCGGGAGCCTCTTGAAGCAGCGAAAGATAGCCCACCACACTGGCAAGCGGGGTGCGTAGGTCATGTGCCAAGTACGTGACCAGATCGTCCTTGCGATGAGACTCGTCACGCAAGGCCTGCTGCACCTTGCGCTCGCGATCGCGCACACGGTTGAGTGCGCCCTCGACCTCCAAGAAGTCGCCGTCGATGTTATCCCAGGTGTCGGGGTGATCGATCAGGCGATCTTGAATACGAGCGGCCAGCACACAATCGGCATGCTGCTCGCCCTGCTCGTAGCCCTGGTAGTACAGGGCGCGGCCACACAAGAACAGCACGCACGCGGCAAGCGCCAGCACAAAGCCAAGCATGTTGAATACAAAGCCGGCATCGAACAGCACCGGCCCTTCGATGCCGCCGAGCGCCATGGCGCCAATCGCCAACGTCATGGCCCACGCGGCGCCGCCAATCACCACGCAGCGGCACACGATCTCAAATCGATCGATCAGCAAAAAGCCGACAAGCAGCACCGCCAAGATTCCGACGATGTTGTCGATGCCAATCAGCAGCAGGCTCAGCAAAAAGAGCAGCACCGTTGCAAGCGCGCGGTTGTCGACGACCGACCTCACGTATTCAAAGAGCCGATCGGGCACCTCGAACGCTTGCCTATCGTCTTTTGTCATATCAAGATCCTCACAAGCGAAAAGCGTTATTCGATGATGTAGCCGACGCCCCAGACGTTTTTGATAAAGCGTGGCTTTTGTGCGTCGTCGCCGATCTTTTCGCGCAGGTGGCGAATATGCACCATCACCGTATTGTTGGAGCCGGGCATAAAGTCCTCGTTCCACACCGCGCGGAACAGGTCCTCCACGGCCACCACGCTGCCGCGATGCTCGACCAGATACAGCAAGATTGAATACTCGGTGGGTGTGAGGCGTACCGGCGCACCGTCCACCGTCACGGAACGAGCGTCGCGGTTGATCTCCAAGCCGTCGAGCTGAATGGTCGGCGACTCGGCCGCCTGTGCACGGCTACCGTAGCTGGTGTAGCGGCGAAGCTGAGCGTGCACGCGCGCGATGAGCTCCAGCGGACGGAACGGCTTAACCACGTAATCGTCCGCGCCAAGCGAAAGGCCCCCGATCTTGTCTTGCTGGGCATCGCGCGCCGTCAGCATGATCACGGGATAGGTATGGCTGGAACGGATCGTACGCAGCAGCTCAAACCCATCGATATCGGGCAGCATGACATCCAGCAGCGCCAGATCGAACTCCTGCTCCAAGATTGCCTTGGCAGCATCGGCCCCGCTATAGGCAATCTGGACATCAAAGCCCTCTTTTGTAAGGTAGATACCAACCAAGTCGGCGATGGCCTTTTCGTCATCAACTACCAAAATGTGCTCGTTCATGCGTGCTCCTCTCGCGCTCCATTATGCCCGAGGCGACGCACGCCACACACAACAAGCGTGGGTGATTAAGTCGACCTTAAGCACCCTTGTGCCCGTTCGGGCGCGGATGTGGGCCACACACGCACGCGATGATCGCCGACGCCGGCAAACGATATACTCTAGTTCCAGAAGAGACCATCCCGTCGAAAGCGAAATCTGTGAAGTCCCTCACCTCTTTTGCAAAGCGCTCAGCCCAGCTTGCCGCCGGCTTTGTCTGCGCTATCGCTCTTGCCGCTGGCGCGCCCACCGTCGCCGGCGCCCAAGTGCTCACGACCGACAATGTTTGCGGCAAAACCGCCGATGCGCGCGGCATCACGGCCGAAAACCTGCCCGATATCGATGCGACCAATGCCCTCGTCATGGGCAAAGACGGCACCGTCTACTATGGGCGCGGCGCCGATGAGCAGGTCAAAATCGCCTCGATCACCAAGGTCATGACCGCAATCCTAACCGTCGAGAATTGCAAGATGGACGAGAAGGTCACGGTGAGCAACGCCGCAGCCACCGTGGGCAATTCGACCGCCGGCTTGCTCGAAGGCGACAAGCTTACCGTGGAGCAGGCGCTGCGCGGCCTGATGATTCCCTCGGGCAACGACGCCGCCATCGTGCTCGCCGAATATGTGGGCAAGAAGATCGACCCTAAGACCAAAGACGCCGAGGCCACATTTGTGAAGGCCATGAACGAGCGCGCTAAGAAGCTCGGCTGCACCGGTACGCTTTTTGAAAACCCGCATGGTCTGGACTTTGATGAGTGGGCTGGCGATATGCACTCAACCGCACACGACGTAGCGCTGATGATGCAGGAGGCCATGAAAAACGACACGATCCGCGAGGTCGTAGCGAGCGAGGATTCCTGGATCGAGGTCACGGGCGCCGACGGCACCGACCATTCGCATTCCATGGACACGCATAACTATTTGCTGGGCCAAGATGGCAACATCGGTGGCAAGACTGGCACCACCGACGATGCAGGCTATTGCTTTACGAGCGCCTACAACTGCGACGGCGACGAGATCTACACCGTTATTTTGAACTCCACCACCACCGATCAGCGCTTTACCGATACCGCCGCCCTTGCCAATTGGTACTACGGTCACAAGGTGACGGTCGCAATCGCCAACACGCAGGAAAAGACCGCCAACGGCAACCCGCTTATGGCGCGCATTGGCCAAACCGACTGGACGGATAAGACGATCGACGCCACACTCGCCGATCCCACGGCGCAAGCGACCGTGTTTTCCCTTGCCGGCAAGGTGACCGAAAAGATTGGCTACGACGATCTTTCGGGCACGGTGCATGTGGGCGACAAGGTGGGTAGCGTCACGCTCAAGCAGGACGGCACCAAGATCGCCGTCATGGACCTAGTTGCCGACGAGGAAGGCGCAGGGCCGAATCCCATTGAATGGCTCCTTGTGAAGCTCGATCGCTTGGGCCGTCGCATCGACAACCGCCCACTTGCGGCAGAGAGCGAGACCGTAGCCAAGGCTCCTGAGATGTAGGGCTGGGGGAACATTACATTTGAGATTGGAGAGGCGTCCAACGGGCGCCTCTTTTTGAATACCTCTTAAACGGGATGCGTCAGAATCACCAAAGCGACATTGCTAGCCGTTTACCTTCGCTGTGTCTTTTCGGACCTTGAAAACGGGTCCACCGGGCATGCTAGTAGATCCTTTCGACCTCCTTGGTCAAGGCCCTGAAAAGATCCCCAGCTGAGGGGTCTGCCCCAGGACACAGCGATTGCCAGGCACCCGTTTCTCCGATGGTGCCCGCACTCGTCATAACAAGATCGTCGCTCCGCCTGCGAATGGAAACACTAACGGAGCGGCCATTATGGAACCCATGGATATCGACTTTATTTATGCGCCCATCAGCTAGATAACTAATCATGACATTGATGCTGTCACCATACTCCGGCAATTCGAAGCCGTGGGAATCCATCAATAGCTTCACGTCCTGATGGTAAATGCGGGCCTCGACGACATTCTTGGGCATCTTCCCCGTCTTTGTTGGAGAGCAAAAGCTGATGCTTGGCTCCTCTTCGCTCATGCCTCGGTCAAACCTAAGCATGCACGGGCATACCGACTCAATGGTTCGCAAGGCGTCCGCCGCGACCTTTTCCTCGGTAAACATCTCCACGTCGATGCCGTTTTCTTCCATATAGGCACGGTTTTTACGTTGAAGCTCTAGCCGAGCCGCAGCCTCCCCATCTCCACGCTGTTCCCAATTTCCGGAGTCGGCGACATTTCGATCGAATGTAGAATCAACGGAACATGGCGCTTGCTGTTGAGTCTGATCACTGTCGCCGAGACGCCTTAGCTCGGAGCGTCTCATCAGTAGTGTCACAATATCAAACAGCCAACCAAATCCAAAAAGGCCAAAGGTAAAGAGATATAGAAAGAAGCTACCCCACATCCGTGCATACGCCCTATGAGCGCCCGACCACCCAAGAAGGAAGCATAGCAAAAGCGCCTTGTTTGCCCTGTCAACCGACGTAATCTCTCGAGTGAGAGATTTCTGTTCAGGCTTCGCCAAAGGTGTAATTTCATGCGATGAAACAGTAATTGAGGACGTCCTTGACGCCGAGCTCCGAGCGCCTGATTTAGCAACGGCGCGAGCGACATCCCCAACTCCGACGGTCGTTCTGCTGTATACGGCATTGTAAGCAGCCTTCTTCGGATTTTTGATCCACCCCATGCCCTTCTTACCATAGCCGGGGATTATCGCCCGCTTTACCGCGCGCTTCGCTCTGCCGGTCGTTCTTGCCTTGAGTGATGTCTTTAGATTCGGCTTACGCAGCCCGACCTTTACCATATTTCTACTCCATCCCCTCGGAACCCCACACCGGGGTGCACGAGCACGCCTGGGTCTCCCCGTTTTCAAGCGCCCCGTGTTTGCCTAATGTTCACGCCCTTTCGGACTCTAATCCCCAGCTGCCATTCTTGATAATAAAAAAGGGCCCCAAATGGGACCCTTCTTCAAAGTCATACTGGCGGAGAGCTGGGGATTCGAACCCCAGATGCCCTTTTGGGGCATACTCGCTTAGCAGGCGAGCACCTTCGGCCTCTCGGTCAGCTCTCCGTAACAGCCGTTCTATAGTAACCAAACAGCCGAAGTTGGGCAAGGGGAATTTTGAGGCGTTTCCTCTTTTACCTCTCTTTTACCAGTAAACGTCTCAGTCAATCATCTCAACCTGTAACATCTGCAGGCCGTAATCCCCTCCAGATGTTACAGGTTGAGACAAAGATACAAGAACGGCCCCAGCGACAGCGCGGACAGCCCATTCTTTATTTGTCCTCTCGAACGGTCTCCAACAGATAATCGCGCATGTACGGAATTGCAAACGAAACACAGCCATAGCCCGCGGGCTCAATCAACCCCGCATCGATCAGACGCTTGCGATATGACCCAACTTTGTTCGCCGACAAACCCATCTTCTTGGCGATATCGCCGTTGGCGATATCGACGCCCTCGCATTGAGCCATCGCCGCGAGATACTGAAACTGCCGTTCCGACACCCTGCGCAGCGCTGGGGCAATCACCATAGCATTAAAGCTATCAAGAGCCGCCTGGATACCCTTACGAGCCGCCTCTTCGCTCACGCTCTCCGCCCCACTGCGCGCAGCAACCTGCCAAGCGTAATATCCGACCAGCTGGACCATAAAGGGATAGCCTGCCGAAGCTTTTGTTAATAGCTCAGCGGCACCTTTGTCGAGCTCCTTGCCCGCTCGTCTCATCGTATCCTCAAACGATCCGCCAACTTCAAAATCGGAAAGCCGAGTAAGTTCAACATGTTTGGCTCGCTGAAGGAACGTCAACGTATCATCCACCACCACGCCATCTACCGATGTCGGCAGCCCGGCGAAAGCGAAAGCGACATTCGCTCCTTGGCGGATCAAGAGCTGCATCTCATTGCCTAGCTCGCGCATTTCCTCAGTTGAGGCATCCTGGATCTCGTCGAGCGTAATGAGCAGACCACCGCGCTTCGCAGCATCGTACATCGCCTCGCCCAGATGAGAGGCCGACTTCGACATCTCCATGGAGCCAAGGCTGACCCCTAAAATCGATGGGGAAATCGAGATTGATTCAAGACGAACGTTTCGCTGCAGAGCCTCGAGGATTCTATTGCAAAAACCAGCATTGGAGGCAACGTCAACGACCTCGAATCCTTTTTTGCGTGCAAGGTCACCCAATGCATTAAGGAGCACCGTTTTACCTGTGCCT
Organism: Collinsella aerofaciens; assembly: GCF_015552075.1. GTDB lineage: Bacteria > Actinomycetota > Coriobacteriia > Coriobacteriales > Coriobacteriaceae > Collinsella > Collinsella aerofaciens_Y. The sequence goes on along the minus strand of NZ_JADNDZ010000011.1, from coordinate 3,178 downwards.
CGGACGCCCGAGATGCGCATGAGTCGATCGGGGGCACCAGGACCATTCTCAAGAGCCTCGGCAAAGTCATCCAAAACAGTGTCCCGTCCGATAAGCTCAGGCGGATTCATGCCCGCCGTTGGCTTAAAGGGGTTAACAGCTTTCATCATTCTGCCCTCCTCTGCTAGTTTTAACAACTTTAACAAAGTTTAGCAACTTTAGCAGAGTTTAACAGTTTTAGCAGGCTCGGCGGCTTTATGCCTTACCAATCCTGCCGGGTCCTCCCGCCCGCGCCGATACAAATAGCGCGGTGCGGCCCCTCTATATCGCCCCTACCCCAGCGAGCGGTTGAGGGAGCCGAGCTCGTCGTTACCCATGGTGCGCCACATTTGGAAGATGCAACCGCGTGCAAGGAAAAGAAAGCCGTTGTCGACCAGTTGCACGGCGGCATCCGCCAGCTGATTCGTCACGGCGGACACTGGCGGCAGCTCAAGTCCAGCCGTGCGGATGGTCTCGACCGCTTCCTCGAACGTCGGCGGCTCGCTGACGCCCATCTCGTTCATGAGGCCCTGCATTTCTTCCAGCGCGCTGCTGCCCGATTCCTCACCGCGCGGCACTAGACGGTAACAAGCCAGCGCCAGGTCGAGCTGATCGCAATTCCAATAGGCAAACGCCAAGCGGTAGAACAGGTAGCCAATTGCAGAACGATCGCTGGCAATACGTAGGCCGTGGCGCGCCACCTCGATAATCTCGTCAAAGCGCTCCAGACGCGCAAGCACGTTGATGAGCGCAAAGTGCGATTGCATGGACGAGCGCGCCAGATCGTAAAGATGGCGCACCTCGGGCAGTGCTCGTTCAAAGTCCTCTTGCTCGGCGTAAAAGCTGCAAATCTCGTGCTGGGCAAAGTACAGCGCATCGGGCGCACGAAGGATCCGCACAGAGTCGTCTTCTTCCAACACCGGTAGCACCATGCGCACCAGCTGGTTATCGCAAAACTGCGTTTGAACCGGACCTGTCGCCAAAAGCTCGGCGACGGCGCACTTAGCCTCCAACTCCTCGACAAGACGGGAAAAGCCTTCAAAAGCACCTGTACGGTCGACTTTTGCCTGCTCGCGCAATTCAACAACACGGGCCACGTATGGGTCGTCGTCCTCTTCCATGACCTCCAACTCGTCAGCCGTATCGGCAAGCAGCAGATCGCGCAGCGCCGGCGGCAGCGTGCGATGGTCATCACGCGGACGAGCATGAACCTCCGCAGGCTCAATCGTCTCCGGAGCGGTTGACTCATACGCCTCAAGCACACGCTTGCACGGCATATCGTCCATGTCCATGCTCTCAAGATCCTTGGCGACAGGCACGCAATCGGCCAGATAGGCCGCGCGCCCAAAGAAATACGTTGCGACAACGCGCTCACCCTGCTCACTGTCGGGAGCAGCAATCTGCACATAACAGCGCGTGATGCAGGTGCCCGCGGCAAAACACGCTGCCGCAAGCGTGAGTGCCACGCGCGCATCGTGCTCCGCGGCCCAGATCGCGCGCGTGTCCTCGTCCAGCTCGCGCCAGGCGTCATCTTGAGCGTCGTATTCACGTTGCGGCATGGCATCAACGACAGAGCGTCCAAACCGAACGAGCATAATCCCCTCGGCAACGTTTGCCCGATAGGTATAGTCGAGCCGCGTGACCACGTTAAGCGCCTCGACAATGCGCGCGAAGCGGGTACGCACATCCCACTCACCGCCCGGCCGGCAAGCCACCGTACCCGGTTTGCCCCACGGGTTATCGCTCGAGGCCGTATCGAGCAGTCGGGGAACATCGTTGGTCGTCTTGGCGATATGCCACGCATCAAAGAGCGCGCAGCCCTCAAGACTCGGCGAGGATGCCGCAGGGACCAATCCGGCCCCGATGCGCTCAAGGATGCCGGAGAGGCGGTTGAGACGGCACTCGATGGCAAGCAGCATGTCAATCTCGTCCTGGTCCAACAGGCTACGATCAAAATTGAGATAGAAAATCTTTGAGCGATCAATGCGAGCCAGGCTCATCTCGGACTTGGCAGCGATGGTGCGCAGGCGGGGCAAGTCAATTTCGCTCATAAGGGCGGCGGCATAGCGCTCGATACCGCTCGGATTCTCGGCATGGTCAACGCGGTAGAGCAGCGTCTCGATAGCATCGGGGAGCGGTGCCGTGTTAAAGCCCAAAAACACCTCGACCGGCTCGGGCAACTTTACGAGCTTGATCTTGTCGACAACGTTTTGCATACCCTCGTCGAGTCCGCCGGCGTCCGCCGTGTTCACAATAGCGCTTTCGGAGTTGGCAAATATCACGTAGCGCAAGAACATCGAGGCCATGAACTCGCCGTAAGGAAGGGCGCGGGTCGAATTCCATGTCTCGTGGTCGGACTGCTCGCGCATGGGGCCTTCGGGAGAGCCGGCAGTTTGCGCACACGCGCGCATTGCACCGTTGGCTTCCCTTACCATAATCTCACCAATACTGGAATCCGACTCGTCAAGGACCAGTTCCATGTCGGGATCGTTGGGCAGCGGAGCCTCGCTGACGGGGCGGTCCACCTTGTACACCTCACCCGAAACGCTTACGTAGCCCAAAAGCGACACATGACTTTTGCCAACGAATTCGACGACATAACAAGATTCAAGCTGATCCTCGCCAAAGAGTTTCCAGACCACGCCATATGAGCGTCCCGCAGGCTGCTCGGGCATCGCCGGAAAGCGCTTCTTGGGATCGAGAAACCTGAGCCTGTATGTCGGACGCTCTGCCACGAAATATCACCCTGATCGGTCGTCTAGAGAAGGAGCGGTCGCGGATAGGCCGCGATACCTACTCGGAATCTTACACGAGTCGATAAGAAATCGTCCGCTTCACGCCCGCGCCTCGACCGAGGTTCGAATCCATGCAGTGCTTACGTAAAAGAAAAGCCCCCGTTGCCGGGAGCTTTAATCTCAAATGGTGCGGCGTATAGGATTCCGCGCATCCGCTGCGCGGATCCGCACCGGCTTCGCCCGCCTGCCGGCGCGCTCGCCCGCGGGCTAAAAACGCTCCGCGTTTTCTTTACGCCCGCGCCTCGACCGAGGTTCGAATCCATGCGGTGGCGGCATAAAAGAAAAGCCCCCGTCGCCGGAGGCTTTCAATTTCAATTGGTGCGGCGTATAGGATTCGAACCTATGACGTTCTGATTCGTAGTCAG
>NZ_JADNDZ010000117.1 GCF_015552075.1 Collinsella aerofaciens | reverse complement strand
AGAGCCTGCACGAGGCCGCGGAGTTCGTCCGCGCCGTGGAGCACTCCCAGGACCTTCCCGTGTCCGTCCCCGAGGAGATCGCCTGGGAGAACGGGTGGATCACGACCGCCGAGCTCGAGGAGGCGGCCAAGGCCTACGGCAAGTCGGTCTACGGGCAGCACCTGAAGAAGGTCGCCGCCGGCGAGATCGTCAATAGCCCACGCGAGTACTAGCGCAAGCTTGTTTTCTTTTAGGGGTCACCGTTTATCTGGTGGCCCCTTTCGTTATGATTACGTTGACCATAAAGACAATATGATTGGGAGTGGATGTGTTAAGCGTCTACTTTGGCGATATGCCAGAAGCGATTTACAACACAGCGACATATTTCAAAAACTCTTACCGGTCTTCTTGGATTACGGATCCCTATGCAGTCTCGATAATTAAAGATGTCGATCGATCGGTTGTTGTCTCCGAAAACGTCATCGAAAGCCCTGTGCTTGGATCCATCTCCCCACTCCAGCTTTCTGGTGGCGTGAAAACGCTGCTGCTTATGAGATTTGATCGTAAGCATATTTTTAACGCTTCTACCTGTGGTGACAACTGTGCCAAGTGGATTCTCGACATGGCGAAAGACCGCAAGCTCGTTGTGAATCTCTATCATGTGATGGACTTTGGTCGCGAGGATTTTAAAATTAAAGTCGTGAATAGCGGCCGAATCGTTCACAACATGGCCGATTTGATTCACGAGTCGATTCCGTATCTGTAGGTGCTGCTTATGAACGGTTCGCATCTCGTTAAGATTTCCCGCCGCAGGGGAACCAAGTACACATTTACCATTAAACGGAACATTACTATTGTGCGTGGGGATAGTGGCACGGGTAAGACGACACTGTTTGACATGGTCGCAGACTACATGCGAACGGGCGAGCAGTCGGGTGTTTCCTTGCAATGCGATTGTCCCTGTGTCGCCCTGACCGATTATGATTGGCGAAACCAGCTTTCGTCCGTTCATGACTCGATTGTATTTGTCGATGAGGGCTTAAAAGAGATCCATTCTGATGAGTTTGCCCATCATGTGCTGTATTCCTCGAATTATTTCGTGCTGATCTCAAGGGCTGATTTCCCCAATCTTCCGTATAGCGTGGATGAGATTTACAAGATTAAGACGAGCGGAAAATACCATTCTTTCGTCCCTGTTTATCAAGATCGCGGGAATCATCGTTATGCTATTTCCCGGTCGGCGCCAAAACAGGACTTTTCTATCCTTCTATGCGAGGACAGTAAGTCTGGTTTCCAGTTCTTTAAACGGCATTTTGCTGACAGTGAGCTTACCTGTACTTCGGCCATGACGAACAGCGCGATTTTGGGCTGGTTGGATCAGCATCTCGACGATCGCGTGTTTGTTGTCGCGGACGGGGCGGCATTTGGGTGCTATGCGGACCGCGTCCTTAAGCTGCAAGACATTCACCGCGATACTGTTACGGTTTGTCTTCCCGAGTCGTTCGAATGGCTTCTGCTGAGCTCCGGCGTAATTTCAGGGCTAGATGTTAAGACGGTTTTGGAAACCCCAGAAGCCTTTGTAAACAGTGAGAAGTTTAAAAGCTGGGAGGATTTCTTCTATAAGTACTTACGTGAAATAACTGGGGATTCGGTTTTTCACTACGACAAAGACTGCATTTCGGAGGCGTTTTGTACAGGAGGTAATTCTGCGAAGGTTATGGCTCTTATCGCATGTCGAAATGTCCGATAGTTTTGTTGAATAGCGTCGCGGCGTCACTTCCTGCGGCATACTAAAGAAGCTGTACATGCTTCAGATTGGATTTTCATGTCTGAGATTTTCGAACCCAAGAATATCATCGTCACTGGCGGCTGCGGCTTCATCGGCAGCAACTTCGTGCACTACGTCGTGAACAACCACC
>NZ_JADNDZ010000116.1 GCF_015552075.1 Collinsella aerofaciens | reverse complement strand
CCTTCCCCGCCACCTTGAATTGACTAGGACCTCTGCAAAGGGGTCCTTTTCTTTTTGTAGCGCCCGCGGGTTATGTGGACCCGCGGAAAATGCATCCCATTATTGAACGAAAGAATGGGATGCGCTTTCCGGCGCCTGCCCTCGGCGTGTATGCGCACTCGGTACGTCATCTTGGCCCCGCTCGCCCCAGACATTCCTCCCGCTTTTGCGCCACTTTACAGACCGTTCGGTCGTCTGTCCGCACGCGCGGGTATACTCAAAACGATACTTTTCCTATGCAATACGATGCAGGCTCGGCCTGCACGATCCGAAGGGGGCAGTGATGGAGAGGATACTCGGCGTTAATCTCTCTGGCTGGTTTATTCCCGAGCCTTGGGTTACCCCGTCGCTATACGCGGCGACCGGTGCATCCAACGCGGCCGAGCTGCAGGAGGCCATGGGCACCGCCGCCTATAACGAGCGCATGCGCCGTCATTACGAGACGTTTGTGAGCGAGGATGATTTCCGTCGCATGGCGCAGATCGGCCTCAACGCCGTGCGCCTGCCGGTGCCTTGGTATGCCTTTGGCTCACAGGAGTCCGATGCCTCCTACATCTCGGTTGTCGATTACATCGACCGCGCGATTGAGTGGGCTGCCAAGTACAACATTCGCGTGCTGCTTGACCTGGCGACTGTGCCCGGTGGCCAGGGCGATTCCAACGATTCGCCCGCCACGCCGGAGGCTGTTGCCGAGTGGCATTCGTCCACCAACGGCCGCCATGTCGCACTCGACGTGCTCGAGCGCTTGGCCGAGCGTTACGGCGAGGCCGAGAGCCTGCTGGGCATTGAGCTGCTGGATACGCCGCAGATGAGTGTCCGCAAGAGTCTTTTTGCCATGACGGATGGCATTCCGGCTCACTACCTGCGCAATTTCTATCGCGATGCCTACGAGCTCGTCCGTTCGTATATGCCCGAGGATAAGATCGTCGTCTTTTCGTCTTCGGGGCATCCCAGCGAGTGGAAGCATTTTATGCGCGGCGCCAAGTACAAGAACGTCTACATGGACCTTCACCTGTACCATTACCGCGACGAGTATGCGCTCGATATCACGAGCCCCCGCGGGCTGACGACGGCGATTTCGCGTAACAAGCGCGAGCTTAAAGAGGCGATTTCAACTGGGTTCCCCGTGCTGGTGGGCGAATGGTCGGGCGCGGCGATCTTTGCCAACTCGTCGGTTACGCCCGAGGGCCGCAATGCCTACGAGCGCGTGTTTATCGCCAACCAGCTGGCTTCGTTTGCGCCGGCTGCCGGTTGGTTCTTCCAAACGTGGAAGACCGAGAAGCGCATTGCAGCATGGGACGCCCGCGCGGCGCTCGGTACGCTCGAGCGCGGCATGATTGAATAGGTTGATATGACGCAAAACAGCGCCCATACGGGCAAACTCTATGTGGTCGGCACGCCCATCGGCAACCTGGGCGACCTGTCCCCGCGCGTTGGCGAGGCCTTTGCCGCTGCCGATGTCATCTGCTGCGAAGACACGCGTGTGACGTCAAAGCTGCTGATGCACCTGGGCATTTCCAAGCCGCTTGTCCGTTGCGACGAGAATGTGATCGCCAGCCGCGCCGCCGGCCTGGTCGACCGTCTGCTGGCGGGGGAGACCCTCGCCTTTGCCTCGGACGCCGGCATGCCGAGCGTGTCCGATCCCGGCCAGGCGCTGGTCGAGGCGGCGCGTGAGGCCGATGTGCCCGTCGAAGTTATTCCCGGGCCCTCTGCTTGCGTCACGGCGCTCGTTTCGTCCGGCATTCCCTGCGAGCATTTTTTCTTCGAGGGCTTTTTGGGTCGAAAGCACGGCGACCGCGTGCGCCGTTTGCAGCGCCTTGCCGTGGTGCCCGGCGCGCTCATCTTCTACGAGTCTCCACATCGCATCGTGGCGACGCTCGAGGCCGTGGCGGAGGTCTTTCCCCAACGTGAGGTTGCCGTCTGCCGCGAACTCACCAAGCTGCACGAGGAGGTCTTGCGCGGGCCCGCTGCCCAGCTTGCCGAGGAGCTGCGTGCTCGCGGCGAGGTAAAGGGCGAGATTGCGCTGGTCATCGCGCCGCCGAGCGAGGGTGAGGAGGCCGGTATCGTGCCGGTTGGCGCCGCGGCAGCGGATCCCGACGAGGCCCTGCGCGAGGATATCCGCGCCGCGCTCGAGGAGGGGGAGCCCGCGTCTGCGGTGGCCAAGCGCCTGTCTCAGAAGTATTCGCGCCGCAAGCGCGATGTCTATGCCATGGTGCTCGATATGCAATAGATGGAGGATATCCAGCCCTTGCGCTAGAATCATCCTCTGTATGCAACGTTTTACTGGAGGACAAACCCCATGGATCAAAGCAAGCCTTCGTTCTTTATCACGACGCCCATCTACTACGTCAACGCCGATCCGCACCTGGGCACGGCTTATTCCACCATCATCGCCGACGTTCAGGCTCGCTATCGCCGTTCCGCTGGCTATAACGTCAAGTTCCTGACCGGCATGGACGAGCATGGCGAGAAGGTCGCCGAGGCCGCAGCCAAGCACAACATGACGCCGCAGGAGTGGACCGATAGCCAGGCTCCGCACTTCAAGGAGCTTTGGAGCAAGCTCGAGATTTCCAATGATGACTTCATCCGCACCACCGAGCCGCGCCAGCATCATGCCGTGCAGTACCTGTGGGAGCGCATGAAGGAGTCCGGCTACCTGTATAAGGGCAGCTACGACGGCTGGTATTGCGTGCCTGACGAGACCTACTTTACCGATACACAGGTCCAGAAGGGCGACGAAGAGTACGGCAGCGTCGGCCAGCACTTGTGCCCCGACTGCCACCGTCCGCTTGAGCGCGTGCAGGAGGAGTCCTACTTCTTTAAGCTTTCCGCCTTCCAGGACAAGCTGCTCAAGCTCTATGACGAGCACCCCGACTTTGTCGAGCCTGCGTTCCGCATGAACGAGGTGCGCAGCTTTGTCGAGGGCGGCCTTAACGACCTTTCCGTGAGCCGCACGAGCTTTGACTGGGGCATTCAGGTCCCGTTTGACGAGGGTCACGTTACCTATGTGTGGTTCGACGCGCTGCTCAACTATATGACGGCCGTCGGCTACGGTGTCGACACCGACGAGGCGCGTGCCGAGCTGGCCTATCGCTGGCCCGCGCAGTTCCACATCGTGGGCAAGGACATCATCCGCTTCCACTGCGTCATTTGGCCCGCCATGCTCATGGCCATCGGCGAGGCCCTGCCCGAGCACGTCTTTGCCCACGGCTTCCTGACCGTGCGCAATGCCGAGACCGGCAAGGCCGAGAAGATGTCCAAGAGCCGCGGCAACGCCATCGCTCCGCAGGACGTTATCGACATGCTGGGCGTCGAGGGCTATCGCTATTACTTTATGACCGACGTGGTGCCCGGCACCGACGGCGCCATCAGCTTCGATCGCATGGAGCAGGTCTACAACGCCGACCTGGCCAACAGCTGGGGCAACCTCATCTCGCGTTCGCTCAACATGAGCGGCAAGTACTTTGACGGCTGCGCGCCCGCCAAGCCCGCGTCGTTCGATGCGTTCGACAACCTGCTGGCAAAGATTGCCGATGGTCTGGTCGATCGCTACATGGCCAAGATGGACGTGCTCGATTACGGTGGAGCTAAGGACGAGGTCATGGAGCTCATCCATGCTGCCAACCACTACATCGAGGACTCCGAGCCCTGGGCGCTTGCCAAGGACGAGGCCAAGGCTGACGAGCTGGCGTTTGTGATCTACAACCTGCTCGAGGCCATCCGCATTGCCGCTCACCTGCTGATGCCGCTCATGCCCCAGACCTCTGCCGAGGCCCTGCGCCGCCTGTCCTGCGAGGACGAGGCCGCGAGCGACGACCTCAAGGGCATTTGCGCTTGGGGCCTGCTTGCCGGTGGTCAGCCCGTCGAGAAGGGCGAGCCGCTGTTCCCGCGTCTGGGCTAAGCCGCTGCGCGCCATATCGGCAATTTGCTGTTTAGATGTAAGGGCATGGCCGCAACGGTCCATGCCCTTTTGCTTTACGATGCAGCCACCATGTTAAGGAGGCAACCATGACAACTTCGCCTTTGGCAAACCCCACGGCAACTAGGGAGCTGCTAGAGGAGTTTGGCCTTGCGACCAAGCATCGCCTGGGCCAAAACTTCCTGATCGACAACCATGTGATCGAGCGTATCTGTGAGCTCGCTGAGCTTGCGGGCGATGAGCGCGTGCTCGAGGTCGGCCCGGGTTGCGGCACGCTGACGTTGGCCCTGCTGCAGGAGGCGGCGTGCGTTACGTCGATTGAGGCCGATCCCGAGCTTGAGCCGGTGCTTGACGCCCACGCCGCCGACTATGCCAACTTCCGCTTTATCATGGGCGATGCGCTCAAGGTGACGCCGGAGCAGATTGAGCATGCCGCCGGTGGTGAACCCACGGTGTTTGTCGCGAATCTGCCCTATAACGTGGCGGCGACGATCATCCTTCAGTTTTTCCAGACGATGCCCGCGCTTATGCGCGCTGTCGTTATGGTGCAAAAGGAAGTTGCAGATCGTATTGGCGCAACGCCGGGCAACAAGACCTATGGCGGCTACACGGCAAAACTCGGCCTGTATGCGCAGGTGACGGGGCGCTTTGAGGTGCCGCCGCGCTGCTTTATGCCGGCGCCGCATGTGGATTCTGCCGTGGTGCGCATCGATCGCGTTGACGGTATGGTACCCGAGGGCATCGACCGCGAGTTTGTGGCCCGCGTGATCGACGCCGCGTTTGCTCAGCGTCGCAAGACGATTCGCAACTCTATGAGCGCCAACGGCTTTGCCAAGGACGCGCTCGACGCCGCCTTTGAGGCCTGCGGTATCGCACCTACCACGCGCGCCGAGACGCTCGACGTCGCCGCCTTTGTCCGCTTGGCTCAGGAGCTTTCCCATGACGCCTAATGTCGAACGCGTGACGTTTACCAAAAAGAAGAAAACGGTGGCCTGCCCGGTGCCGCTGGCGCCGCTTGCCGATACGCATGCGCACCTGCTCTCTTTTTGGAGCAAGGAAGTGCCCGAGACGCTTGCGCGCGCCAAGGAAGCGGGCATTGACTTGTTGGTGACGGTCTTCGACCCCATTGCCGATAAGCGCAGCGTGGCGGACTATAGCGACTGGCTGACGCACGAGATTCTGCCGATGCAGGATATTCCACAGATCAAGTATCTTGCCGGCGTGCATCCGTATGGCGCACCGGACTATACCGATGATATCCATGCCCAGATTGTGACTGCGCTCGATGATCCCTTATGCGCCGGTATTGGCGAGATCGGTCTGGACTACCACATGGACTATGACGACGATATCGCGCCGGCGCCCCACGACGTGCAGATCGACTGTATGGCGCGCCAACTCGAGGTCGCCGTACGCCGCAATGTGCCGGTAGAGCTGCATCTGCGTCATGAGGACGCGGACGAGGAGCGCACCTCGCATGTGGACGCCTACAACGTGTTGCGCGAGGTGGGCGTGCCTCAGGCCGGTTGCGTGCTGCACTGCTTTGGCGAGGATCGAGCCACGATGGAGCGCTTTGTGGATTTGGGTTGTTACATCGCCTATGGCGGCGCGGCTACCTTTAAGCGCAACGGCGACGTGCGCGAGGCATTCGCGGCAACCCCGCTCGACCGTATTCTGTTCGAGACGGATTGTCCCTATATGGCGCCGGAGCCCATTCGCGGTCTCGAGTGCGAGCCTGCAATGATTTCCATCACAGCAAACACGCTGGTCAATGACCGCGTCGATCGTACCGGCGAGGATGCTGAAGCAGTTGCTCGAGCCGCCTGGGAAAATGCCTGCAAACTTTTTCAAAAATAGTTCTTGCGTTCGCGGTGGCGCTCCGTTATTCTAATTCCTGCACGCGGGCGTGGCGGAATTGGCAGACGCGTACGGTTCAGGTCCGTATGGGGGCAACCCCATGAAGGTTCAAGTCCTTTCGCCCGCACCATTAAATGAAAGAGCTCCCAGCAATGGGAGCTTTTTTGTTATGGGCCCATCGCGGGGACTTGAACCTGCGAAGGAGCGAGCGTAAAGAAAACGCGGAGCGTTTTTAGCGAGCTGGCGAGGGCGCCGGCAGGCGGCCGAAGCCGGTGCGGATCCGCGAAGCGGATGCGCGGACGTCCTTTCGCCCGCACCATTGATTGAAAGAGCTCCCAGCAATGGGAGCTTTTTTGTTATGGGCCTCCTGTTGGTGTCACGTGGCTGCTTCGTGCGGGTATCCTAGTGCCAACGTGTGCCTATCAGAGGAGAGACCATGCTGTTGTCCGGAATCATTGCCGCCCTTACGAGTCTTCTGCTTCCCATCATCATTTTGTTGTTGCTGCTCCCCAACGCCTGTTATGTCGTTGAGCAGCAGCATGCTGTGATCATTGAGCGCCTGGGCAAGTTCAACCGCATCGTCAACGCGGGCTTCCACATGAAGGTGCCCGTGATCGACCGCAAAGCCGCCACGGTGAGTCTGCGCACCATGAAAAACGGTTTTGGCATCGACGTTAAGACCCAAGACAACGTGACTATCGGCCTTGAGGTCTCTGCTCAGTACCACGTGAGCTATGACATGGGCGCCGGCCCGGCAGATTCGGGCATCTACAAGAGCTACTACATGCTGCAGGAGCCCGTCGACCAAATGCGTGACTTCATCACCGATGCCCTGCGCTCTTCCATCCCCGTCTACACGCTCGATGAGGTCTTTGCCAAAAAAGACGATATCGCCAAGGACGTCAACGCCACCGTGTCCGAGCAGATGGCCGCCTACGGCTTCACCCTCGTGTCGACACTTATCACCAAGATCGCGCTGCCGACCGAGGTCGAGAACTCCATGAACGACATCAACGCCGCCCAGCGAAAGCGCGCCGCTGCGCAGGAGCTCGCCGAGGCTGATCGCATCAAGCGCGTCACCGAGGCGACCGCCGAGGCCGAGGCGATGGAAAAGGCGGGCGAGGGCATCGCCAACCAGCGCAAGGCCATTGCGCTGGGCATCAAAGATTCGCTCGAGATCATCCAGGAGACGGGCGTCGGCAACGATGAGGCCAACCAGCTGTTCATGTTTACGCAGTGGTCCGAGATGATGACGGAGTTCGCTCGCACGGGCAAAACCTCGACGGTCGTGCTGCCGAGCGATTTCTCGCAGTCGGCCTCGATGTTCGAGCAGATGCTGACCGCTGGCAAAGTTCAAAGCGAGTCGAAGGAGTAGGCGCGCGTGAAATATACCGTTGTTTGCGTTGGCAAGCTTAAAGAGCGCTTTTGGAAGGACGCGTGCGCCGAATACACCAAACGCCTAGGCGCCTATGCCAAGGTAGATATGCGCGAGGTTGCCGATATCGATCCGGCCAAGGCGGGCGGTGTGGATGCCACGCGCAACAAAGAAGGCGCGGCGATTCTTGCTGCCCTGCCACCGCGGGCACATGTGATTCTGCTGGCCATTGAGGGCAAGGAGCGTTCGAGCGAGGAGCTCTCGACCCGTCTCGATGAGCTCATGCTGCGAGGTAACAGCGACATCGCTTTTGTAATCGGCGGATCGGACGGCGTGAGCGATGCCGTGCGCGCCCGCGCCGACGAGATGCTCAGCTTTGGACGTATTACCTTGCCGCACAACCTTGCGCGCGTGGTGCTGCTGGAACAGATCTACCGCGCCTGCAAGATTAGCCGTGGCGAGCCGTATCACAAGTAGGTCGGCAACACGAAACAATGGCGTGGGACAATGACTTTCGTTTTGAGGAACGCATCTGAGAGGACTGTGTGATATGAAGATCGGATTTGTCGGTTTTGGCAATATGGCGAGCGCTATGGCCGATGGCTGGATTGCCGCCGGCGTGGCCGCGGGCGACATGTGCGCCTGCGCAGGCCGCTACGATGCTCTGGTTGAGCGTTGCGAGGCGCGGGGCATGGCTGCCTGCCACGATGCGGCGGAGGTTGTTGCCGCGTCCGATATCGTGGTTGCGGCGGTCAAGCCGTACATGATCGAGAAGGTATTCGCCCCGCTCAAGGATGCTCTTGCCAAAAAGGTCGTTCTGTCGGTTGCCTGGACCTGGGATAGTGCCAAGTGGGAACAGGTCCTGCCAGGTGTCGCTCATATCTCGACGGTGCCCAACACGCCGGTTTCGGTGGACGAGGGCGTTATCGCCTGCGAGAAGGCTTCCACGCTTAGCGATGAGCAGCGTGCCACGGTGCTCGGTCTGCTCGGAAAGCTTGGCACGGTGGTCGAGCTCGATTCGAGCCTGCTGTTTGTGGGCGGTACCGTGGGCGGTTGCGCCCCGGCGTTTGTCGCCATGGCGATCGAGGCTCTGGGCGATGCGGCCGTCAAACACGGTATTCCGCGCGCCGATGCCTATCGCATTGTGAGCCAGATGGTGCTGGGTACGGCAAAGCTGCAGCTTGCAACCGGCCAGCATCCCGCAGCGATGAAGGATGCCGTGTGCTCGCCCGGCGGTGCTACCATCAAGGGCGTCGTTGCGCTCGAGGACGCCGGCATGCGCAGCGCCCTAGTCAAGGCCATCGACGCTACTCTCCAGTAAACTGACCAATAAGGGACAGATTAATTTTGCAGGGTTTTCCTGCGGTTTTGTACCTTGAGCAAAAAGCGCCCCGCAACTGGCTCAATTCCAGTTGCGGGGCGCTTGCGTTTGCCAAGATAAAACCGACCAAAATAAACCTGTCTCTTTTTGGCAGGTTAGTCCCAGAAGCTGTCTTCCTCATCCTCGGATTTGGGGCCGCGGTCGACATACATCTTATGGGTGCGCTTCTCCATCACAAAGGCAAGAATCGCAAATAGCAGGATGCCGCCGGCGAAAAGGATGGCGAAACCGGTGCGGGTGCCAAACAAAAAGGAAAAAACTGCGTCCATTGGGTGCCTTCTTGCGTAGTTGAGTTGGGTCGTAAACGCTCATAAGTATATACTTGCCCATACATGTACAAGGTTGCAACCTAAATGGAATGTATATCGCCGGAGGATCTAATGCTTGATATCAAGTTTGTTCGCGAGAACCCCGATGCCATCGATACCGCCATGGCAAATCGCCAGACGTCTTGGGATCGCGAGAAGTTCTTTGAGCTCGACGACGAGCGCCGTGCCGTCATCACCGAGGTCGAGGAGCTCCAGGCCACGCGTAACGCCGAGTCCAAGAAGATTGGCGCCCTGATGAAGGAGGGCAAGAAGGACGAGGCCGAGGCCGCCAAGGAGGCCGTGCGCTCCGTCAACGAGAAGATCGACGGTCTGGCCGAGCGCCGTACCGCTCTTGAGCAGGAGCAGTACGACTTCATGTCTCACCTGCCCAACATTCCGTGCGAGGCTACCCCGTACGGTAAGGACGAGGACGAGAACATCGAGCGTCGCCGCTGGGGCACCCCGCGCGAGTTCGACTTCGACTTTAAGCCGCACTGGGATCTGGGCACCGATCTGGACATCCTCGACTTCGAGCGTGGCAACAAGCTCTCCGGCAGCCGCTTCACCGTTCTCGGTGGCGCCGGCGCCCGCCTGGAGCGCGCCCTTATCAACTTCTTCCTGGACACGCACACGAGCCGTGGCTTCAAGGAGTGGTGGCCGCCCATCGTCGTCAAGCGTCAGACCATGTTCGGTACGGGCCAGCTGCCCAAGTTCGAGGACGACGCCTATCACGTCTCGGGCGACAACTTCCTAATTCCTACCGCCGAGGTCGTACTGACTAACTTGCATGCCGGTGAGGTTCTGGACGCCGACACTCTGCCTCGCCGCTACACTGCCTTCACCCCCTGCTTCCGCGAGGAGGCCGGTTCCGCTGGTCGCGACACCCGCGGCATCATTCGCCAGCACGAGTTCGACAAAGTCGAGATGGTCAAGTTTGCCAAGCCGGAGGAGTCCGACGAGGAGCTCGAAAGCATGACCGCCGAGGCCGAGTACCTGCTGCAGCAGCTGGGCCTGCCGTATCGCGTGATTAGCCTGTGTACCGGCGACCTGGGCTTCTCTGCCCGTCAGACCTACGACATCGAGGTCTGGCTGCCGAGCTACAACGCTTACAAGGAGATCAGCTCCTGCTCCAACTGTGGCGACTTCCAGGCCCGTCGTGCCAACATCAAGTATCGCGATCCCGAGAACTTCAAGGGTTCGCGATACCTGCACACCCTTAACGGTTCCGGTCTGCCGGCTGGTCGTACCATGGCTGCCATTCTGGAGAACTACCAGAACGCCGACGGCACCATCACGATCCCCGAGGTTCTGCGCCCCTACATGGGCGGCCTCGAGAAGATCGAGCCGGTCGCGTAAGTTGGCTGCATAGGGGATATGCAAGGGCGCTCCTTCGGGGGCGCCCTATTTCGTGCGCAGGTCCATACCATGCCGTGCGGACAGCTCAATAGAAAACACACGAACAGCTGTTCTGTATACAGCCATCTACCTGCTATGCTTTTGCTAAATAAGAGCGAGAGAAAGGGGACGCGATGGAGCTGTTTGATGATCGGGTGGTTTTGTTTGAGAGCGACGAGGGTGGGGAGTACCTGCTTGTAACGTGTGAGCCGTCTGGCATGGGTGGCCTGGTGGTTCGACAGACGAGTGAGGGTCCGTTGACACAATGGTGTTTTGAGGAGTCGCCGCATGTGGTCGAGACCTTTGTGACGCACGTGGGGCTTGTGGCGCTGGAGCACTTCTATGGAGTTGGGACTTCCAACCAGGTCGCGCGCATGCTGAGCATCTCGTTTGCCGATTATGATTGTGCCCAGCGGGTGAGATCGCTCCTGAGGGAACTTGATGCCAAGTTTGACGTGATCGAAAAGCCAATCGATCGTACGGGGAACGGCGGTATATGCGGAGCAGCATGACAAAACTGCGTTTCACAAAAAAGTTTGAGATTGAGCTTGACTCCAATAAGCTAAAGTGGTTTTATATGTCTTGCGCTGCGGCGTTACCTCAGCTGGATAGAGGGTCTGACTACGAATCAGAACGTCATAGG
>NZ_JADNDZ010000115.1 GCF_015552075.1 Collinsella aerofaciens | reverse complement strand
TCGCACGGAGAGCACATTAAGTGCTCTCCGGCTCGTGCGGAACTCGCGATCGACCAAACCCCGCGTCCCGTCCCGGCGAGCCTCTGGCTAGTTACGACAATCAAAAAGCAACAAGGGGCTCCCCCGCTCATCAAACGGGAGAGCCCCTCACCATACATAACGAATCAAGGTGCCTATAGGTAGACCTTTTCGAGAAACGATAATGTGTCCTGAAGACGCGCTCTCTCTTTACGATCGGTCTGCCGATTTACATAAGAAGAAAAGTCCGCAAAGAAGTCTCCGGCGTCAGCCCTCATTTGCTCTATTAGCTCCAAGCGAGCCGAAGGCGGCAACAAACCCGCAAGTCGAACAATATCCGAGCGATGCTTTCGTCGATCTTTATCGTTGCAATGGCGCCCTTCTTCATAGCTCCTATTGATATCAATGTGTGCACGCATCTTGAGGGGAATGATATGGAGCGCATCGAGCAACGTAATGCCCTCTACGTTCGTTGCGTTGTCGCGAATAAATTCGTAGTAGCCATCGTCGAGAATAATTGCCGAAAGACTTGATACGGCCCCGTCAAAGGAAAGAGGTGCCACTTCGCTCGTTTCATCTTCGAGCACAAAATCAGGATGTCGGGCGAATAGCTCAATTTGGCCGGGATAGTCTAGGACTTGCCTTGATCCTTCGGGCAAACAGAACCGATAGTAAGTGCACTTTCCATCGCCGACCTTCCCAGTCTCATATCCGACAGCTTTGATAAATGCCCACAATGCAGTGGCGAATTCAACGCCTTCCCCATCAACAATTACGACGATATCCAAGTCTTCAGTAGCTCTAAACGAATCGCCCTCATTGTCAAATAGAACGCTGCAGGCCCCTCCACCAATAAGGACGTAACCGCCTTTACAGCCGCTCATGGCATCGGCAAATCGCTCTATTCCCCTCACTTTTGACATATCGTCCTCCTGAGCTGTTCGACCGCGTCGAGCAGACGATCTTCTTTGTAATCTGCTTTTGCGCAAGCAACGTATAAGGAAAACGGGTCGACACACTGCAAACCCGTCGCGTCAAAACTAATATCGGACGGCGCGTCCACGGGATACGACCAGACCTCAATCACAACTGCCGCCGGTTCGTACCACTGAGCCTCCAGCCATCTGTCGCCCATATGCTCTTTCAAGGCCTCTAGCTGATATTTTTCGAGAGCAATGGTTGGAGCAGAGTCTTCATGGGCAAGGTCGGACATATAGCTAAGGGCAGACACACCGGAAAGCAGCGCATCAACGGCACGTAGCTCTGTTCTCTCGATAACCTTCTTGAGCCGGATTCGCTCTAAAACTGGCGTGCGAAGATAGTCCTCAAACCCATCTAGCAACGTCTCGGTCGACAGCCCGGCGTCGCACAATATACGCTTTTTGCCATCCCGCATAATCAACCCAGGAGCTATAGCGGCGATTTCCGAAAGATAGCCGCTGACGCTTGCCGCGCTTTTGCCACACAGACGCGCTAGGTCGCCGGCGGAGCAGTCAACCCATCGTCCCGCAATGAGATTTAGGACGATTCGTTGAGATTGGGGCGAAAGCGGAGCAGCGGGAGAAGCACCCAGCACCTCATCGGAAATAACGGCTCCGATAAACGGCAGGAACGCATTTCGCTCATCTCGGATATATGCGATTCCCTCCGAAGAAAGCGCGCGCATAAAACCTAAATCCATAGCATCCCAGCAAATTACCACCGGGTGAACATCTAACTTGCGCACCGCACTGACGAGATTTCGCGCCGAAATGACACTGGGCGGTTCCTTTGGTTCCGCAACAATAAAACGGCCCTGTTTAGACATGCCGAGCCGTGCCAAGCGAAGCGAATACCGCTCAAGATACATGCGAGGAATCTGCATCTCAACTGGCTCCGGGTCGATAGCGAGCTCTAAAGAGAAGAGTCTTTTTGGGAGGCAGTTTATCAGCATGTACAATCACCGTTTTCATTTCGGTTACATTTTAGCGTCTATCTGAAATTATACTGAATCGTATAAAATCATCAATCATCAAAGCCAAGCGCACCATTCAAAACGCAACAAGGGGCTCCCCCGTTCTTTAACGGGGGAGCCCCTTGCCATGTCTAAGTATTCAGCCCACCCGGCCCTCCAGACCAAAAAGCGAACGGGCAAAGCGACGTTCGCAAGCAACGTTATCTAAGGACCTGGGCGGGCGTATGGGGCAACATCGATCGCGAGTTCCGCACGAGCCGGAGAGCACTTAATGTGCTCTCCGTGCGAGC
>NZ_JADNDZ010000114.1 GCF_015552075.1 Collinsella aerofaciens | reverse complement strand
GACGGAAAGCACATTAAGTGCTTTCCTTTGCGTGCGGAACTCGCGACAAACTTAATCGCCCCGCCCGGCGGGCGAGCTGCGGAAACTCGGTCGGTCCAGAGCAATATCGGCGGAACGGAATTCTGGCTGAGGATCTGTTCGCGACAAAGACTCAATGGGCAGTTCCCTCTATGTCCTTCTGTAAGTTGCGGTGAAATAGGGACTGATTTTGCGGTTGAAACGTTTAAACAGTCCCTATTTCACCGCAACTTACAGAAGGGAATGAAAAAAGGCGGGGGCTCCGGGTGGAGTCCTCGCCTTTATTACAGGGGGCGATGTTATTCGCGTACCGTGGAATTAGACCAGGCGGGCGTTGATCGTCTTGGCGATCTCGGCGGCGTCGGTGGAACCCTTGACGGTGGCACGGAAGTCCTCGTCCATGAGCGCCTCGGCGACCTTGGACAGGATCTTGAGGTGCGTGGTACCGGCCTGGGCACCGGGGATGAGCAGGGCAATAGCCACGTTGACGGGAGCGCCGTCCATAGTGTCCCAACCGGTCACGCCGGACTCGTCCTTGACGACGATGACGGCAGCCTCGGTAATGGCGTCGGACTTGGCATGCGGGATGGCGAAGCCCTCCATCATGCCCGTGGTGCCCTCGGCCTCGCGGGCCAGGAAGGCGTTCATCACGGCGTCGGCGTCGCTGGCGATACCGGCCTTGACAGCCTGGTTGGAAACGAAGCTCAGGGCCTCGTCACGAGAAGCGAAGTCCTCGGCGACAAAGACATTCTCGACCTTCACGAAGTCGGCAGCCTCGGCCTTGGGGGCCTCGACGGCAGCGGCCTTGGGGGCCTCAACGGGCTTGGCTGCAGGAGCGGCCTTCTGGTTCTTCTCGAAGTCGTACTTCTTGAAGGCCACGAACAGGATGCCACCGACCACAGCGCCGATGAGGATCGCGAGGACCCAAAGCGGACCGTTCTCGACAACGGGCAGGACCAGGAAGCCACCGTGGGGCGCCGGATCGTGGACATTGAACATGATGGTCAGGATCGAAGCGATGGAGGAACCGAGCATCATGATGGGCATGACGGGCCAGATGTTCTTGGTCATGAACGGAATGGCGCCCTCGGTGATGTGGGTGCAACCAAGGATGAGGTTGACGATACCGGCGTCATGATCCTCCTGGCTGAAGTACTTCTTGCCGACGACGACGGCGAAGGTGGTGATCAGCGGCGGAACGATGCAGGCGGCGGAGACGGCAGCCATGAAGTTGGTGCCGAAGTTGTAGGTGTCGGTGCCGACACCGGCGGCCAAGGCCTCGGTAAGCATAGCGGTACCGGTGACGTAGGCAGCCTTGTTGACCGGGCCGCCCATGTCAACGGCGCACATGCAGCCGATGGCAAGACCCAAGACGATGGCGCCAGAAGCGGACAGACCCTTGAGGAAGTCCATCATGGCGGTGTTGATGGCAGCCATGGGGCCGGAGATGCCGAGCATCACGAGGCCGACGATGGCAGTCGAGAACAGCGGGTACAGGAAGATTGCCTTGAGGCCGTCCAGGTTCTTGGGCAGACCGGCAAAGACCTTCTCGAGCAGCAGGATGACATAACCAGCGAGGAAGCCGCCGACGATGCCGCCCAGGAAGCCGAAGCCCACGCCAGCGCCGCCAGCGTCGATCATACCGGTCTCGGCGTTAACGGGCAGGCCCTGGATGGCGATCATACCGGCGACGAAGCCGGGGACGAGCGCCGGGCGCTTGCCGATGGACTCGGCGATGTAGGCGGAAAGCACGGGAACCATGAGGTTCATGGCAATGCCGCCGATGATCTTGAGCATAGCGGCGAAGGTGTTGTAGTCAGACGCCGTCGAATCGAAGGACGTGATGCCCCACAGGAACGAAAGAGCGGTCAGAACACCACCGGCGACGACGAAGACCAGCATGTGGCTGACGCCGTTCATGAGGTGCTTGTAGATAATGTGGCCGACGGACTCCTTCTCCTCGACCTCGTCCTCGACATCGGCAGCGGCGGCAACCGAGTCGTCGCCCTTGGCGCGGAGCGCGCGGTCAATCAGCTTGCCGGCGGCCTCGAGGGACAGGGCCTTGGAAACACCAACGGAAACCATGGGCTTACCGGCGAAACGCTCCGCCTGGACATCCTTATCGGCTGCGACGACGACGGCCTTGGCACCGACGATCTCACCCTTCGTGAGCTCGTTCTCGACACCGACCTGGCCATGGGTCTCGACCTTAATGGTCAGACCGCGCTCGGCAGCTGCCTTCTCCAGCGCCTCCTTCGCCATGAAGGTGTGCGCGATACCGGTCGGGCAACCGGTGGCGGCGATGATGTCAAACTTAGCCATGTGTCCCTCCTTCTTGAGTTCTGCGCCCGCGGGCGCTCCCCTACACGCGCCTCGTGGCGCGCTTTTCCACAACTGAAAGATACCAACCCACCGCTTGCGTGAGAAGAGACAAGTTGCAATTCTCCGGTGAAAGGTTCTTTCATAACCGTAAACGGTAGGTGAAAGTTTACCATCAACACTTGAAACAGCAAGGTGTATCTTGTAATTGAAAATGCCCGTATACTATGGCATTGCAAATCGAGTTAGATTTTCATGCCAACCAGGAGCCATCCATGACCGATAGTAGCAAGAGCGCACTTTCCCTCATTAGTACCCATCAGGGATACAGCGAGTCCGAGCAGCGCATTGTCGACTATATATTGGAGCACCAGTCCGAGGCGCCACGCCTCACGGCGGCTCAGCTCTCGCGCGCCGCTGCCACGTCCGAAGCGACCGTTTCGCGCTTCTGCCGCAAGCTGGGCTTTGGTAGCTTCCGCAGCTTTCAGTTTTCGTTGGCGAGGGATTTGGAAAGCCAGCGCAACGAGGGCCTGACCGACGAGGTCTCGCTCGACAATATGGAGCAGAGCCTCAAGAACATCCTGGCTGCCAAGGTAAGCGAGCTTAATGCGACCATCGACGGAATCGACCACGATACGCTGGCGGCTGTTGTGCATGCCTTTAAGCATGCAGGGGTTATTGAGTTTGCAGCTGTGGGCAATACGAACGCGGTCGCGCTCGATGCGACGTTTAAGTTTTCGCAGCTGGGCCTGCGCTGCATGGCGAGCACCATTAGCGAGACATCAATCGGCTTTGCGCTCACGTTACGCCCGGGTGACGTCATCGTGCTCATCTCAAACTCTGGCAAATCGCGCCGACTGAATCGCATGGCAAAAGCGGCTCGCAACTGCGGCGCAACCGTAGTCGTCATCAGCAGTGACAGCAAATCCCCACTTGCGCGCCTCGCCGACTACACCTTTAATACCGTCAATCACGAAGCGTTGCTGACAACGGGTGACTTCGCGTTCTCCAAGATCAGCGCCACGATGATCATCGAAGTCATCTACAACTTCCTGCTGCCCGAAATTAAAGACGCGCGTGAGCATATCAGCTACTACGAGGAGCTCATCCAGCCGGATAAGGTTGTGGAGTAAAACGCGTAGTGGGACAAAAATTTCAGTCTATTTTGTCCCACCAACACCACTGATACGACCTAACCTCGAGCTTCTTCGAGCATCTGCTTGGCGTGCGCCAGGCTCGCCTCCGATTGATCGCCGCTCAACATGCGGGCGATCTCGGCGGTACGCACTTCGCCGGTTACCTCGTCCAAATGCGTCTGGGGAACATCGCCCGGTTCCTTGCTGACAACATAATGCTTGTCAGCCATGACGGCGACCTGCGCCAAGTGGGTTACGACAATCACCTGATGCGTAGCAGCGAGATCTGCCAGCACACTCGCGAGGGCACGCGCCGTGGAGCCACCGACACCAGCATCGACCTCGTCAAACACCAGCGTATCGACACCGTCCGCGTTACCGAGGACAACCTTACTTGCCAGCATGACGCGGCTGAGCTCGCCGCCCGACGCAATTCGACGCAGGGGACGCGGCGTCAAGCTGGCACCGCTGCGGTATAGCAGCTCGTAGCTCGAAGGACCAACGGACGTCCACTCAGCACGAGGAAGATCACGCGACTCCCAGACGAGCTCGGCGCCGCCCATCTCTAGGCGAGCCATCTGGCGGCCCACCTCGTGGCAGAAGCGCGGGGCCGCCGTATTGCGAGCGCGCTTAAGTGCCCTGGCAGCAGCGAACAGCTCGCGCTCGGCGCTCCCGAGTGCCTCACGCGCCTTTTTGATCTGTTCATCGCCATCATCGACCAGCGAAAGCAGCTCTTGTGAGCGGTCGCGCATGGCAAAGACATCGTCCATGGTCGGACCCCACTGACGCAACAGGCCCTTAAGGTCGGAATACCGCTCACGCATGCGAGCGAGCTCGCGCGGATCGAAGGCGACGCCATCACGATAGGCACGAAGCTCGTTCGTGCAATCCTCAAGGGAGATACAGGCATCCGAAAGCAAATCGGCAATGTCGCCAAGTTTGCGATCGACGGAAGCCATACGGGAAAGTTCTGCCACGGCGCTGTTCACGGCATCGAGCGCTCCCCCTTCAGAGGCAAGCGATGCATGGGCATCATTAGCCGTGGCAACCAGCACCTCGGCATGTTCGGAGCGCGGCAGCAGTTCCTCGAGTTCCTCATACTCGCCCGGTTTGGGGTCGACCTCGCCGATGCGCTCGAGCGCAAAGCGCGCTTCCTCGACGCGGCTCCCCTGCGCACGCGAGGTCTCTTCGACACGTCGAACCTCCTTAGCGGCAGTGCGCGAAGCCTTAAAGCAAGCACGGTAGTGCTCGAGTGCCTCGAGCGCAGAGCGCCCCGCCCACGCATCGACCATCGCAACGTGATGTGCCGGATCGAGCAAGCGTTGGTGCTCGTGCTGGCCGCACAAATCCATCATCACGCCAACGCGCTCCGAAAGCTCGCGCACACTGGCGATGCGCCCGTCAATCTTCACGCGGCTGCGGCCCTCGGCGGAAAGGCTGCGCTGTACGGTGAACCCTTCCATGTCGTGCGGCCCGTCGAAGAGTCGTGCCTCGACGCTCGCGAGCGCCTCGCCCTCGCGCACCGTCGACGAATCCGCGCGCTCGCCCAAAATAAGTTTGAGGGCCGAGAGCAGCGCGGTCTTGCCGGCACCGGTCTCGCCGGTCAGGACAGTCAGGCCGGCACTCGGCACCAACGTCGCCTCGCGAATGAGTGCAATGTTAGAAACCTGCAGCTCATCGATCATGACGCACTCCGTAGAACACACGGCTCACCGAGTTATAGAAGCTCTCGGGGCCGTAATCCAGCAGCAGCACATCGCCGGGACCGCGACGCACAGCCACGCTCTCGACCGTGCCATCGCAGGTAATAAACTGTCCATCGATGGCGATCGCCGGCACGCTCGGGCGATCATCGGACATATAGATTTCGACGACATCACTCGGCGAAGTCAAGAAGGCACGGGCCTGAATGGTGTGCGGCGCAATGGGTACGCAGACCATTCCCGTATAGTCGGGGCTCACGATGGGGCCGCCGGCACTGAGTGCGTAACCCGTAGAACCAGTCGCCGTGGACACGACCACGCCGTCGCCACGCAGTCGATCGATATGGTGGCCCGACACCGTGATGTCGAACTCGACCATATCGGACAGCGGACCGCGGGTAAGCGCCATGTCGTTGAGGGCGAAGGTGCGCACGACATCCTTCGTACCGTCTTCGCGCACGGACACGATATCCGCAGCGATGGTGGCGCGACGGCTCACGTGCAGCTCGCCGGAAAGGGCATCGCTCACGACCTTAAGAATGTCGCGCTCCTCGGGACTCGCAGCAGTTAAAAAGCCCAGGTGACCATAGGAAAGACCGAGGATAGGAATCTCGAGATGGTTGAGGATGCGGGCAGCGCGCAGCAGCGTGCCGTCGCCGCCGAGCGTAATGACCAGATCGGAGCCGTCAATATCAGGCGTGCTTTGAATCTTCGATCGCTGGTCGGCAGCCCATGCGACCTCATAGCCCTGGCGCGTCAGCCAAAGCTCGAGCATCAGGCCGCTCTCGACCGCCTCTTGCTTGTAGTAATTGGGAACCAGAAAGACCTTCATAGCGTTGCAGCTTTCTCGCTCAAAACCGATACCTGGGATTGCAGCTCATCGTCGGCGCGCTCGCCGGGGGCAAACCTCGTGCCGTACAGGAAAAACTCAACGTTTCCCTTGGCACCATGAATGGGCGACACGCAGACATCGACCGGGAACAGGCCCTTGGCAGCAAAGAGTTCAACCGCCGCCACGAGTGTATCGTGGCGCACGGCGGGATCGGTCACAATGCCGCCCTCACCCACCAGCGCCGCCGGAGCCTCAAACTGCGGCTTTACGAGCGTGCAAAACGACCCCGAAGGCTTCAGGCACGCCAGCACGGCGTCGATGATATTCGCGATACTCGTAAACGATACATCGCACACGGCCAGATCGATAGCACCGCCGTAGCCGAGCTCGGGCAACTGCGTCACATTCGTGCGCTCGTGGAGCGTCACACGATCGTCTTGGCGCAGCGACCAATCGAACTGGGCGCGACCCACGTCCACCGAGACAACGGTCGCAGCTCCGCGCTTGAGCAGGCAATCGGTAAAGCCGCCGGTAGAGCAGCCCACATCCAGACAGGCAAGGCCCGTCGGATTGATGCCAAACGCATCAAGTGCGCCTTCGAGCTTAAGACCGCCGCGGCCAACATAGGGAATGCGCCCCTTCACGTGCAGCGGCAGGCCCGGGGTCACCTTAAGGCCCGGCGAAGTCAAGCGCTCACCGCCACTCGAGACCAAGCCGGCCATAAGAGTGCGAAGGGCATCCGCGCGATCGGCGCAGATGCCCTGTGAAATCAGTTCGTCATCAAGACGCACGCGTTTCATGAATGCCATCAACCATTCGTATCCGGAGATGCGGCCTAGCTATCCTGGGATTCGTTTGCCGCATCCTCATCATATTCCTGCTCGAGCTTGTCGGCCTCACGCGGCGTCAGCTCAAACTTGTCGACCATATCGACCGCGCGGGAGCCCAGCTCAATCGCCTCGTCAAACAAATCGAGCGAACGCTCCAAGGAGGTATCCTTGGAACGAACGGCAGCGATGATCTGGTCCAAGCGGTCCGAGATCTCGTCGAAGTTGCGGACGGAACCCTCTGGCATAGCTACTCCTCGACGGAGTCGACAACAGCCTCGGCGGCGTCCGCATCCTCGGCCAGCACGCCAGCCTCAGCCTGGGCAACCGCAACCTTGGCGGCAGCCTCGGCAGCCTGTGCCTCCTCGCGAGCGCGATCTTCGGCCAGCAGCTCTTGGTACAGGTCCTCGCCTGGCAGCTCCTCGCTGCGAGCGATCTTGCCCAGCACGCCGTTGACGAACGAAGCGGACTGGTCGGTGCCATAGGCCTTGGCAAGCTCGACGGCCTCGTTGATTACGATGGCGTCCGAGACCTCCTCGTCGGTGAGGAAGCGCATCTCATAGACGGCGATACGCAGCAAGTTGCGGTCGGCGCCGGGCATGCGCATAAGATCCCAGTTCTTGGCGACGGCGCGCAGAGCGCAGTCGATACGATCGATATGCTCGTAGGCACCGCGGCAAAGCTCCAGCGCATAGGGGTCGAGGGGACCCTTCGAGATCAGGAAATCGCCCTCGAGGACGCGCTCGAGCGGGCTGTCCGTGGCCTCGGCCTGGAACAGCAGCTGCAGCGCCTGACTGCGGGCAAGCGTGCGCCCGCGATAAACCTTAAGGCTCAAAGGTTACTCCTTGGGGAAAACGAGGCCGTCAATGCAAACGTCAACGCGCTCGACCTCGACGCCCACCTGAGCATCGATGGCAGCGACCACGGCGGCGCGAACGGCCTCGGCGAGTTTCTTGAACGGATAGCCAAAGAACACCACGACACGCACGGTGAGTGCGAGCTTGTCGCCGACGACCTCGGCCTCGACCGCCGGCTCGGAAGCAGGGGCCTTGGACGAGAGCATCATGGAGACAAGGTTGGTGGCAAGGTCCTTGACGCCAACGGAGGCGATGCCCTCGACATCCGACACGGCGCGCGAGACGATGGCGGTCAAAACATCGGGCGAAATGCCGATGCCGTCAATCTTGATTTCCTGGGGCATGAGTCCTCCTAGAAGAGTTGGTTGCTAGACGCGGGAGACGAACTTGCCGTCGCGGGTGTCAACCTTGATGACCTCGCCCTCGTTGAGGTACATGGGGACCTGGATGACAGCGCCGGTGTCAATCGTGGCCGGCTTGGTGGAACCCTGGACGGTGTCGCCCTTAAAGCCCGGGTCGGTCTGGACGATGGTGGTCTCGATAAACATCGGCGGGGTCACGCCCATGAGCTCATCGTCGGCGAAGAGCAGCTGGCAAATGTCGTTCTCGCGCAGCCACTTGGAGTTCTCGCCCACCATGTCCTCGGGAACGGGAACCTGCTCATAGGTCTCGTTGTCCATGAAGATGTAGTCGGTGCCATCGTTGTAGAGGTACTGGAACTCACGGGTGGTGAGCATGACGCTCTCGAACTTGGTGCCGGCGTTGCAAGTGTTCTCGACGACGCGGCCGCTCTTGATGTCGCGGGTCTTGTAGCGCACAAACGCGCCACCCTTGCCCGGCTTGACATGCTGGAACTCGACGATGGTGTAGACCTTGTCCTTAATGCGGAGACCGAGGCCGTTCTTGAAGTCGGCGGTAGAAATGGTAGGCATAGCGACCTTTCTTGTTATGGGCAGAACGCACAAGCGTCCAAATTACATACGACCGAAATTATACACTTGCAGACAGCGCCTGCAGCGAGCGCATAAAAAGAGAACGCGGGGCGCCCGAATTGCTCCGGACGCCCCACCCCAAAAATCTATCGAAATGGGCTAGCAATCGATGACGTGCAGGTCGTGCGGGGTCTTGGTGAAGGGCTCGTAGCCGTTCTCGGTGACCACGCCGTAATCCTCCAGGCGCACGCCGCCCACACCGGGCAGGTACACGCCGGGCTCCATGGTGACAACCGAGCCGACCTCGATGATGTTCTTGCTGCGGTTGAAGTTGGGCAGCTCGTGGATGTCGATGCCAACGCCGTGGCCCAGACCATGGTTGTAGTAATCGCCATAGCCGGCATCACCGATGATCTTCTTGGAAAGCTTGAAAATGTCGTTGCCCTCGACGCCCGGATGGATGGCGGCGACGCACTCCTCGTGGGTGCGGCGCACGAGCGCGTACAGGTCGAGCTGCTCCTGGGTAGGCTCGCCCATCACGACGGTGCGCGTCATGTCGGAACGATAGTCGCAGTAGCCCGCGCCGTAATCCATAAGGACGAAGTCGCCCTTCTCGATCACGCGGTCGCTCGGCACGGCGTGCGGGTTGGCGGTGTTGGGACCGCTCGCCACGATGGAGCCGAAAGCCAAGCTGTCGGCGCCGTTGGCGAACATAAAGTTCTCGAGCTCGTTGCGAACCTGCTTCTCGGTCATACCGGGCTTAATAAAGCCGAGCATATGCTGGAAGGCGGCGTCGGTGATCGACTGCGCATGGCGCATGAGCTCAATCTCCTCGGCGTCCTTGATGGCGCGCATCTTGCGGATGTCGTCATGCATCAGCGGCAGCATACAGGCGACGGAGCGGTCCTCCAGGCCGCGCTGAATACCCTGGTAGAAATTAATCTGCATATCGTCCTCGACAGCGCAGACGCGGCATTTGTTGGCCGCGATCTTGCCGGCGACCCAACCGGGGATGGTGCCCTCATCCATGTCGTAGACCCAAGGGCTGCCGGCGGGCGTGTTCTCCTCAAAGCTATTGAGGTAGCGCGAGTCGGTGTGAAACAAGCACTGGTCGGCCGTAATAAACGCAGCGTGCGGGAACTCGAAGGTGTAGTCGAAAACGCCCTTCACGCCCGTAAGCCAACGAAGGTTGGCCTCATCGCGCACGACGATAGCGTCATAGCCGCGCTCAACCATCAGGGCACGGACACGCTCGATACGACCGGCAGGACCGGCAGCAAACTCAGACATGCAGATTCCTTTCTTGTTGTCTCTATATAGACGGGACGGGTCTCAACCGAACGACGGAATCGCATGCGATCCGAAACCGATTGGAAACCCGCCCCTCAACATGATACGAAAGACGATGGAAGTCAATAAATCCTAGAGAAGTTCTTTACGAGAAGCCAGGTAGGCGTGAGCATGGCGCTCAAGAACCTCGTCCTCAACGTTCGTTAGGCGAATGGCGCCGAGTGCCGCGGGCAGCGGCAACATGCTGCGGTTCGAGCGTGCAAACTGCTGCTTGCGGAACTCCTCGATATATGCGGCAGACTCCAGATTGAAGGCAAGTTCCTCGATACCAAAGTCCTCCAAGCAGTCATCGACCTCAAAGACGTAATCGATATCGAAATCGCAGGCATCATGTGCTAGGCGCGCCTCAAAGCGCATGCCCTCGGACAACAGCTGGTAGGCAGGGACCTGCGAAGCGGCATCGCCCAAGCAAGCGCGCAGGGTACGCTCCCCCGTCTTGCCAAAATCGAGCGCATGGCGAGCGCTCGGGTTCGTGGCCATCAGTACGTCCTTGCGGGCAGTCTGAGACCATTGAACGGCATTGACGAGCGCGACCTCCTCGCCCGCGAGAATCTCGGGGACGGTCTCAGTAAACTGATTCCAGCGTGACTCGCTGCTCGAAAGCATGGTGCCAACAAGTACCGCATAGCCGAGCTTGAGGTCCTCGGGGTCCGCCTCGCGAACAAGGTCGAGGTCACACACGACCAAGCCCGGTTCGGGACGGAGCGCGATAGCGGGAAGCGCATTGGCCAACGAGGCGACGAGCGGCTTCATGGTCGTCGCGACCGTGAGCATGGCGTCGAAGGTCGTCGGCAGCAGCGCGCACTCGGTTCGGCCACACCACTGGTTGGCGCACCAGCCAACAACCGAACAGGTTGCGGCATCGCCAACAGCGACAACCAGATCGTCGCAGGTGATGCGGTTGGCAGACAGGGCGCCAAAGATAGCATCGGCGTCGACCAGCGTGGCACCAGCAGGCGAAACCTCGAGGACGAGCAGCGACACGGCAAAACCGGCGTCGACCAGCGCATGCTCGACGACCTCACCAAAACGCTCGGATGTGGCGTCGTTCCAAACCACCATCGCGCGCTTAGGCTTGCCCACGGCCGAGGCAAACATGCGCGGCAGCTCATCGAACGCGCCCAATCCGACGCGGACATCGACACTGCGGTTTTGGAAATTGATCAGTTGACGGCGAATCATAGCAGTCCACACTCCAAAAGCATCTCGGCACAAAGGTAGGAAACGTCCTCGAAGGACTTGTTGCGAATATCAAGGGTAATATCGGCGGCCTGGCGATACAGCGGACGACGATGCTCAAACAGGCGCGCGGCATGCTCGGGCGAACGGAAATCGGGGCGCGTGTCGGACCGACGAATCTGGCGAATCGAATCCTCGAAGTCGCCCTCGAGGTACACGCACGTACCCATTTCGTGCATCAGCTCAATATTCACCGGCGTCTCGACGATACCGCCCCCGCACGAAACCAACAGGCTGCGCTCGCTTTGGAGCGAACGGAGCGCCGAGGTCTCGAGCTCGCGAAAACGATCCTCGCCCTCGGTCTCAAAAATCTCGGTTACCGACTTGCCGCAACGGCGCACGACCAGGCGGTCGGTATCGATAAAACGCCGCTTGAACATAGTGCCGACGTTGCGCGCAAGCGTCGATTTGCCCGCGCCCAAAAAGCCGATAAAGAAGATATGGTCGCAGCCGTGTTTGATGTGCTGAGACATGGCGAAACCTATTCCTCGCAGGGAAGGTCGCGCAGGGCCCGGCGCTCAAGGATACGGAAGATCTGCGTGTACCACAGGTCCTGGGTTGCCTGCGGCTTAACCAGGATAGTATCGACGCCGGCAAAATTGCCGCTCCACACGTCCGTGTAGAGCTGATCACCGATCAGCACCGCCTCGTCGGCCGTGGCGCCGAGGCGCTTAAGACCCGCCTTGAGGGCAAACGGCGCCGGCTTCATGGCGTGGCTGATGGCCTCGAGTCCCAGCTCGCGTGCAGAGCTCATGACCTGGTCGCGATGCCAGTTGTTGGACACCATGCACAGCTTAAAGCCTTTGGCGCGGGCGGCATCGAGCCAAGCGGAAACCGCGGCGGGAACCTGCTCGGTGTCGCGCGGCACCAGGGTGTTATCGCGATCGAGCAGAATGGCGCGTTTGCCGTCGGCCCACAGGGCATCAAGGTCGATGCGATCGACCGAGGCAACGTATCGTTTGGGGCTAAAAATCCTCATGCTAATTCCAAGACTGTTGATGCTCTTCGTAGGTTTGCGAGAAGTACTCCTCGTCCTGCGTAATGTAGAAATACAGGTCATCGGAGTCGGTCGGCTCAAGCGTGGCCTTGAGTGCCTCGAGCGACGGAGAGCAGATGGGCGTGGGCGGCAGGCCCTCATGCTTATAGGTGTTATACGGGCTATCGCTCTGCAGGTCGTCGGCGGTAACCTCGCCACCGGTGACATACATCATGGTCGCATCGCTGTTGAGATAGCGCAGACCGTCGAGCTTGCCGGCAAGGCGGTTGTAGAAGACCGAGGCCACGTGCGCACGTTGATCGGCGTTGAGGCCCTCGCGCTCAACGATAGAGGCCAAGTTGACGATGTCGTAGTCGGACATCTCCACACCATAGCGCTCCTTGATCTTGGCTTCGCAGCTCGCAAAGTCAAGCGACTTGTACTCGGTCTTAAACTGATCGAGCATAGCGCGAATCACGTCATCGACCGTCGGCGAATCGCCCAACGAATAAGTCTTGGGGAACAAGAAACCCTCAAGCGAGTCGTTGGCGGCGCCCTTAAGGAAGCTATAGTCGTCCACGTAGTTGGAGGCCTTAGCCTGGTTGAGGAAGTCTTCCTTAGAGATGCCATCGTAGGCCTGGGCCACACGGTCGGCGACTTGATCGACCGTCAGGCCCTCAGGGATAGTTAGCGCATTGGAGCCCGCGTTGGGACCTTCCATGAGCTGCTGAACAACCTTGGTCGCGTCCATGAGTGTGGTGAACAAATAGGTACCAGGCTTGAGCGACATATCGGCGTTGAGCTTTTTCACCGCCGCATAGTAATCCTTGGGATTCTCGACGATATGGTTCTCGGAGAGAATCGAGGCGATCGTATCGCCCGAAGCACCGTCGGGAATGGTTACCGTAACCTGCTGACCAGCCGTGACCTTCGTATCCTCACCGGCAAAGAAGCCCTTGACGGCCGGCACGACAAAGAAAACGATCGCGACAAGCGCAAGCACCGCCACCACAACGCCGATGATCATGGGAACCGGAGAGCTCTTCTTTTGAGCACCGCGACGAGTATGCGTGTTGTAGCTCGAGCGGGTCGCCGGAGCAACGCCATGCGAACCGCGGGCGTGATGAGAATGCGATTGGGGGGCCTGCGTTCGCTGGGTAGGTGCCTGCTGCTTAAAGCGGGTACCGCCTGCAGGCTGGGCCGTACGAGCAGTGGGCTGCTGAGCCGCGTGAGAAGCCGGATGCTGAACCGAACGAGCAGAAGGCTGCTGACCCGTCCGTTGAACAGGTTGGGCCGAACGAGAGAAGGACTGCACCGGGCGCGCGGCAGGCTGAGCTGCGCGCTGCGTCGGCTGTGCCGGACGCTGGCCAGGCTGGGCAGGGCGCGACGCCGGCTGACGTGTACGATTCGGCTGGCGCGGATCGGAAGCACTAGGCATGCGAAACCTCCTCGTTTTTACGATCGAGCCACGTCTGCAAAAAAAGGCTGGCGGCAATCATGTCGATCTTGCCCCTCATCTGCTTTTCGTTGAGGCCCTGCTCGCGCAGGATATGCTTGGCCTCTTGCGAGGACAGACGCTCGTCCTCAAACTCCAGCGGAAGATCGAGCTCGTCGGCAATCTTTTGCGCCACGGCGGCAACGCGCTCGGCTTGGGGGCCGGGCTCACCGGCCATGGTCAGGGGACGTCCGCTTACCAGGATGTCGGGCTCATAGTCTTCGACCAGGTAGCGGAACGTCTTGGCCATACCGGTGACCTCGGCGGCCGGGAGCACCTTGACGGGCATCGCCATCTTGCCATCACGGCTCGAGACGGCGATGCCAATCCTGGTCTCCCCTATGTCCAGCGCAAGCGCGACCACAGTGACTTCTTAGATTCTTAGGCGCCGAGCGCGGTCTTGGCGGCCGCGAGGGCATCGGCGATGCCGGCAGCATTCTTGCCACCGGCCTGGGCCATGTTGGGACGGCCACCACCGCGACCGTCGACCAGACCCGCGATCTGCTTGATCACATTACCGGCGTGGAACCCGGCCTTCACGGCGTCATCGGAGCCGGCAGCGAGCAGGGCCGGAGTGCCCTTCTCAGTCACGCTGGCGACGACACAAGCGACAGGGCCGGCGACCTTCTGGTGCACGGTATCCCATACGTTGCGCAGGTCGGCAGCCTCAAGGCCCTGGAGCTCAGCAACAACGAGCTTGTAGCCATTCAGCTCGACAGCACCCTCGATGGCGCTGGAGATCGCATCGGAGGAGCCACCAGTGAGCGCCTTCTTGAGCTTGTTGGACGTCTCGCGCAGCTCGGCCTGCAGGTTCTCCACGCGGGCGGGAACCTCGTCGACGCGGCACTTGAGCGCAGCGGCGGCGGCGTCAACGAGCGCCAGGCGGTCGGCCATGTAGTCGAGGGCACCCTTAGAGGTCACGGCCTCGATACGGCGGACATTGGAGCCCGTGGAGGACTCGGAAATGATCTTGAACAGGCCAATCTCGGCGGTATTGGCGGCATGAGTGCCACCACAGAGCTCGCGGGAGAACGGCTGGTCCTCGGCGCCCACGGAGACGACGCGGACAACATCGCCGTACTTCTCTCCAAACAGAGCGACAGCGCCGGCAGCCTTAGCCTCGTCGATGCCCATGACACGGGTCACAACCGGCTTGGAAGCGAAGATCTGCTGGTTGACCAGGTCCTCGACAGCCTTGAGCTGCTCGGAGGACAGGGCCTCGAAGTGCGTGAAGTCAAAGCGCAGGTGCTCGGGCGTCACCAGCGAACCGGCCTGGGAGACATGCTCGCCCAGGACCTGCTTAAGGGCGGCGTCGAGCAGGTGGGTGGCGGTGTGGTTGCGGCGCAGGAAACCACGGCGCTCGGCGTCGAGCGCGGCGGTCACGGTAGCACCGACGGTCAGCGTGCCCTCGGCAACGTGGGCGACGTGAGCATACAGGCCGTTGTGGTTCTTGGTATCGGAAACGGTCAGCGAAACGCCCTCGGCGGAAAGCTCGCCGGCGTCACCCTGCTGGCCGCCCATCTCGGCGTAGAACGGGGTGCGGTCGAGCACGACCTCGACGTTCTCGCCGGCGGCAGCGGACTCGACGGACTCGCCGTTGCGAACGATGGCGACAACCTTGGCACCCTCGATCGCATCGTTGTCATAGCCGTCGAATTCGGTCGCGGCGACCTTGTCGGAAAGCTCGACCCACACGTCGTTGAAGCTGCCCCAGGCATCGCCCTTGACGTTGGCACGAGCGCGGGCCTTCTGGTCCTCCATGCAGGCGGTAAAGCCGTCCATGTCGACATCGTGGCCAGCGGTGCCCGCGATCTCGACGGTCAGGTCGATGGGGAAACCAAAGGTGTCGTGCAGCTTAAAGGCAACATCGCCCGGAAGCACAGCACCCTCGGCAAGCGCTGCCAGGGCCTCATCCAGGTAGACGCGGCCGTTGTCGAGCGTCGTGGAGAAGCGCTCCTCCTCGGAGGCGACAATACCCTTAACGAGCGCGACGTTCTTGAGCAGCTCGGGATAGGCCTCGCCCATCTGAGCGTTAACCTCGTCGATGAACTTGGTCAGGAAGGCGCCCTCGATGCCCAGCAGGCGGCCGTGGAACACGGCGCGGCGGAGCAGGCGGCGCAGGACGTACTCGCGGCCCTCGTTACCGGGCAGGATGCCGTCCGAGATCATAAAGTCGACGGCACGGGAGTGGTCGGCGATGATGCGCAGGGAGCGGCTGGCGCCGGAGTAATCGTCGGCGTCATAGGTCTTGCCGCTGATCTCCTCACCGAGCTTGATGAGGTGCTGCATCAGATCGCCGTCGTAGTTAGCGGTCTTGTGCTGCATGATGGCGGCCATGCGCTCAAGGCCCATGCCCGTATCGAGGTTACGGTGCGGCAGCTCCGGCATGGAGCCGTCCTCCTGGCGGTCGTACTGGGTAAAGACGAGGTTCCAGAACTCCAGGAAGCGGTCGCAGTCGCAGCCAGGCTTGCAGTCGGGGCTGCCGCAGCCGACCTCCTCGCCCATGTCAAAGTAAATCTCGGAGCACGGGCCGCAGGGGCCAGTGGGGCCAGCGGCCCAGAAGTTGTCGTCCTCGCCCAGGCGGGAGATGTGGTCCTCAGCAACACCCAAAGAACGCCACACGTCGTGGGTCTCGTCGTCCTCGGTAAAGACGGTGAAGTACAGGCGGTCGAGCGGCAGCTTGAACTCCTTGGTGATGAGCTCAAAGGCCCAGGCGCAAGCCTGCTGCTTGGAGACGCCGCCAAAGGAGAAGTCGCCGAGCATCTCAAAGAAGGACAGGTGACGGCCGTCCTCGCCGATGCAATCGATGTCGTTGGTGCGGACGCACTTCTGGCAGGAGATAGCGCCGATCTCCTTCATGGTCTTCTTGCCCTGGTAGTACTCCTTAAACTGGTTCATGCCGGCGTTGGCAAGCAGCAGCGAAGGATCGTCAGGGACGAGGGACGAAGAAGGATAGAGCTTAAGACCGCGCTCCTCAAAGAAGTTGAGGAACTTGGAGCGAATCTCGGCCGTAGTCATTGACGGGTAGTCAGCACTCATAGAGGGAATCTCCTCGGTTTCACATCGAAACAGTTCAAACGTAACGATATTACCATCCCGCCGCGCCTGTGCAAAAAAGAGGGTCGCCAAACAGCGACCCTCCAGCGAAAGTGCACGTTATTTAGTACTGCGCGATCCTTTGAAAAAGGACTGCTGTATAATTGCATATAAGATTCACCCGGAAGAAGCGATCGATGAAAAGCAAACGATTTGTCCTGAATGCACTTCTGGTTGTAGCACTTTTAGCGCTCTTAGCCTTCTCATGCTGGTACGCAAACCAACCATCATTTGGATACGTATTGTATACAGTAATGTCCGGCGATAAGGCTTATTACACTCTACGCGCAATTGACGTTCTCTTTTTCTATGTAGCCGGCCCCTTATCAATCGCTTTGGTCGCGTTTCTTGTCATTTACAACTTCAAGAAACGTTAATAGAACCTATTTAGAATCCGAATCGTCCATGGAGCCGTCGATACCTGTTTTGGTATCGTCGTCCGAATTGGAATCATCGTCTTTGGCGAAGGGGTTTTTGAAGAAACCCGTCGCATCGGGTTGCAGGTCCGAAAGCTTGATCCAAGGATTATCGAGCTCGGGCTTGGGCATAGCTTTAGCCTCGGGCGCAGTCTCGTTACCGATGAGCTCGGACTCATAGATGAACGTATCGTCCCCAAGCGCGTCGTAGGCGGCGACCGGGTTGCCCTCGGCATCGCGATACGGCGTGCCCTTAAACACGGCGCCGTCATAGGCCACAAGCTGGCGGCCGGTCTCATTCTCGAAGTAGTACACGAAGATACCCTTGAGGGCCGCACACAGAGGGATAGCAATAATCATGCCGATGGGGCCCATAAGTGCCGAGCCAATAACGAGCGCCGTGAGGCTCATGATGGGATGCACCTGCACCGAGCTCTGCATGACCTTGGGCGAAATCACGTTATCGGTGACGTTTTGCGCGACCATCGTCACGATGAGCGTCCATAACGCCAACATGGGGCTAAACATGAAACCGAGCACTGTGGCGATTGCTGCGCTCACCCAGGGACCGACGACCGGAACCAAATGCATGATGCCGGTAAAGATAGCCATGAGCGCCGCATACGGATGGCCGATGATCATAAAACCGATAAAGGCGAGGAAACCACCGCAGATGGACGTCACGACCATACCGCGCATGTAGCCGCCGACAGAGCGAAAAAGGATGGCGACCATAAAGCGGTACGAGGTCTCCTTCTCCTGACCGATGATGGTGCAAATCTCGTGGTGCATGCGAGGATAATCGCAGGCCATCCAGTAGGCAAGCACCAGACCAAGGAAGATCACGAACAACTGCGAGGCCGTATTGGTGATGAGCGGGAACACACCGCGGCCAAGCTCGGCAGCGATCTGAGACACATACTTCGATGCCACGGTAACCAGCGACGAAAGATTATTGTCCAAATACTCCATGAGCGGCGTGTTGTTGAGCGTCTTGACATGCGAGACCATCTCGTTGAGGTCGCCACCCGCAACACGAAGCTGCTCAGGCAGGCGGCTCAGGACTTCCATGATCTGACCAAAAAGAATCGGCGACAAGATGCAAACAACACCGACGAGCACGGCAACAACAACAATAAGCGCGATAAGCGAACCGATGCCACGATTCACGCCATGATGCTCGAGCCAATTGGTGATCGGGGACATCACAAAAGCAATGATGGAGCCGACGGCGAGAAACTCGATAACCGGTGCCAGGATGCCCATAAGGTTAAAGATGACGGCGGCGATGACAATGCAGCCGACAACAGCCCAAATGCGCAGCGTCAGAATGCGGGTGTCGCGCAGCACGCGATCGGTTTGTTGGGGGTGCTCACTCATGAACGAATCATCACTCCGTCGGGGTCGATCTTGTCCTGAATCTTCTTAAGCGTGCGGCGCAGCAGACGCGAAACCTGCACCTGAGAAATACCCAGCTTCTTGGCGATCTCGATCTGGGTCATGCCCTTCACAAAGCGCAGCTCGATCACCTCGCGCTCGCGCGGCGAGAAATCACGGATTGCTTCCTCGATCACCAGGCGGTCATCGGTAAAGTCGAGCTCGTTGTCGTCGTCGGCATAACGGTCGAGAATCGAGGGGGCATCGTCGGAATCGGACGCACCAGGAGCCTCGATGGGCACCGAGGTATAGGCCGAAGACGATTCCATAGCCTCGAGGACCTCATCGACAGTCACATCTAGATACTCAGCGATCTCCTCAACCTTGGGCGAACGCTGAAGCTCGTTGGTGAGCTTATCGGTAGCCTGGTTGACCTTGGCCGAGAGCTCCTGCAGACGGCGCGGAACGCGCACGCTCCAGCCCTTATCGCGGAAATGACGCTTGATCTCGCCCAGAATGGTGGGTGTTGCAAACGTCGTGAACTCAAGCCCGCGCTCGGGATCAAAGCGGTCGATAGCCTTGAGCAAACCCAGATAACCAACCTGCATCAGGTCGTCGAGCGGCTCGCCGCGGTTCTTAAATTTGTTGGCAAGAAACCTTACCAGGTTCATATGGGACATGACGAGCTGCTCGCGAGCGTCCGGATCACCGGTCTCTTTATAGCGACGAAACAGCTCGCGGGTTTTCTCCTTGTCCCAAGCGGTCTTACCGCTCCGGGAACGTTCGGTCATATTAGATATCCGCCTTGAGGTCGAGGGAAAGCGTCAGGGGCGCCGCAGTCTTTTCGTAGGAATCGCACACGCTCGCCAAAATGAGCTCGGCATACACGGCAGCCTGGTCATCCTCGTCGACAGAGGCCTGATCGCCAAAGGTAAAGGTCATGCCAACGTGAGACTCGTCGACATCGAATTTGATGGTGATGTCGTCGCAGTCGACCGCGGTGCACCCAAAGATGAAAGCCTCCTCGGCAGCCATGCGGATGTCCTCGATACGATCGACAGACATGGAGCACAGGGCACCAACATTGGCAGCCGTCATGCGCACAAGGCGAGCGAGACGCGGGTCGCCGGCAACGGTCAGCGTGATGGGGCAGGTTGTTTCGCTACTCATCGCAGGACTCCTCAGAGGACTCGGCGGGCGTATAGGTGTAATACTGAGCCGGCTTGGCTGCGGGCTTCTGAGCCGCATCCGCACCACCGGCGGCCTCGTCCTCGGCCTCACCGATCAGAACGCGCTCGGTAGGCTGCTCGGCCTCGGCGGCGGCAGCTGCTAGCTTGCGATCGGCGTCGGCTGCAGGAGCCTTCACCTTATTGAAGAGCTTCTGCACGGCGCCGGCCGCAGAATCAGTCACGCTCGATACGGCATTACTGGCCTCGGCCATACTGCCCGTGACCTCGGAGATGTCGCGAACGACCGCCTCAACCTCAACGAGGTTGGACGTCAGGGCGTCAACGGCAGTCTTGCTCGACTTGAGGAGCGGCTCCATCTGGGCAAGTGCCGGCGTAAGCTCGTCAACGGCGCCGTCGAGTTTTGCCACCACGGGCTGCGCCTCGGCAATCGTATTGTTGAGGTCGGTTACCGTCTTGTCGAGCGAGTCGACAACGGTGCGGGTTTTGCGCAGGGTGAGCGCAAGCTCAACGATAGCCCACACGCCGGCAACGGCGAGCAGCAGCAAGGCGATTTGAATGGGACTCATACAAGCCTCCCAAAGGAATCGAAATACAGACTTTGTTCATGGTACCCCAAAGGGGACGGAAGATTCCCAAAAGCTTACTTTGGCGCCCTGCCGCTACGGTCGCGCTCGCTTTGCTCCACACGCCATTCTTCCCAACCGCGGCCGGCAGGCTGCCAAAAGGCACCACGCTCCAGGCCTTCGGGCAAATAGCGCTGGTCGACCCAACCTTCGGGATAATCGTGTGGGTACTTGTATAGACCGTACTCGTCGCTGCCGGGACGGTGACGATCGCGAAGATAACTGGGCACCTCGCGCAATCCGCTACTATGGATATCGGCCAGCGCCGCATCGATCGAAGCCTCGCACGCGTTGGATTTAGGCGCCAAGCACACATAGAGTGCAGCCTGAGCCAGGTTAATTCGGCACTCGGGATAGCCAATGACCTCGGCAGACTTAAACGCGGCTTGCGCCACCAAAAGCGCCTGCGGATCGGCATTGCCAACATCCTCAGAAGCCTGAATCATAATGCGGCGGGCGATAAACTTAGGATCCTCCCCCGCGTCGATCATGCGCGCGAGCCAATAGATCGTGGCATCGGGGTCGCTGCCGCGCATGGACTTGATGAACGCACTGATAATGTCATAGTGCATGTCACCGTTTTTGTCATACGAAAAACCGCGGCGCGGGTTGGCAATCTTCACGTCATCGACGGTGATGGGATAACGCTCCCCTGCCGCCGGAGCCGGCGTCCCCTCGGTATCGGGACGCGTGACGGCAATCTCACTCGCCAGCTCGAGCGTCGTGAGCGCGGATCGAGCGTCGCCCGCAGCCAGCGTGCAGATGGTCTTAACCGTATCCTCATCGGCCGAGAACTTGCCACCCAAACCCTGCGGCGCCTTAAGCGCACGCGCAATAAGCGTGGCGATATCCTCGTCTTTGAGGTGCTCAAGCTCCACGACGCGACCACGTGAGAGCAGTGCCGAGTTGACCTCGAAGTACGGGTTCTCCGTCGTAGCGCCAATCATAATGACGGTACGGTTCTCAACTGCATGCAGCAGGGCATCCTGCTGCGACTTAGAGAAGCGGTGAATCTCATCGATGAATAGAATGGTGCGGCGGTCGTACGTATTCAGGCGCGTCTTGGCCTCATCAATCACGCGGCGCAAGTCCTTCACGGTGCCCGTCACAGCGCTGACCTCGACAAACTCGCTCTTGGTATGGTTGGCGATAATGTGGGCCAGCGTCGTCTTACCCGTACCGGCCGGCCCGTACAGAATCACGCTCGAAAGCACGTCGTGCTCGATCGCGGCACGCAACCATGAGCCCTTACCGACGGCCTTTTGCTGGCCCACGTACTCATCGAGCGAATTGGGTCGCATGCGCACCGCGAGCGGCGCATTTTTAAAGGAACGCTCGCGCGTCGAGGCAGAAAAAAGGTCGTCCATAGCCATCCCGTGCATCAATCAAAAACGTTTTCAACTAACCAGTATACCGAATATATACGAACTACCGTTCGTTAATATAGGTACGGTGCGGAAACTCCAGACCAGGGAACAGCTTGCTCGTCAGTTCGCAGAAATAACCGTCCGTCATGCTCGCAATGTAATCCACTACGGTCTGATCTTTATCGTCCTGCCATGCATAGGTACGGTCGTAATAGGAAAGCTGCTGCTTAATGCGCGAAATGTGGTGTTTAAAGATGTAGGAAGACTCGTCGCCTTCGTTTATATCCTGCAGGCAACGGTCATAGAGCTTTTCGAACGCCTCGCGCAGCTCCGCTTCGGAGTCGCCTTCGATGCCGCCCTTGCTATAGATCTTCTCGTAGTTCTCGCGCTTGGCCCGGCGGATTTCCTCAAACAAGTCCTCGCTCATCTCGATGCGCGGCTTGCCGTAACTGTGCTCAACGATATCGATGGAGGCGTGTGTAAGGATCCAACTGTTGTATGCTCCGCCCAGGGCATCGTCAAAAGCATCGGGCGACAGCAGGCCTGCCGCAATGGCATCCTGGCGATCGCGCCCGACGTAAGCAAGGATATCCGAGATGCGAACGACACAGCCCTCAAGCGTCATGGGACGCAGGTGCTCAATTGCGCTATAGCCCGTGGCAATGCAATCCTCGACCGTCTGATCGAACTGGTCAAAGGAGCTCATGTCCGAGAGCTCAAACACGCGTTGCTCGTACTCGCCGTTATGGCATAGCACGCCATCGAGCGTCTGAAGCGACACATTACGGCCGTACAGCGTGTCGAGCACACGAACTGATTGCACGTTATGGAAAAAGTAACGACCCGTGCGCTCGTGGTAAATATCATTGAGGAATCGCTCACCGGCATGGCCAAAGGGCGTGTGTCCCAAGTCGTGGCCCAGGCCAATCGCCTCGATTAGATCGCAGTTGAGCCCCAGGGCGCGACCGATATCGCGCGCAATGCGCGAGACAAGCTGCACGTGCAAACCGCGGCGCGACAGATCATCATTGCTACGGAAGCTAAAGACCTGCGTTTTGCCTGCATAACGCGTGTACGCCGGAAGATGAAGTATCTTTTCGGTATCGCGCATAAACGCCGGACGCATAAGCGTGCCTTTGTCGGCGGCGCGATCAATACGACGAATGACCTGATCGTCGTTGCAACGATACGGGTTGACATAGCCCGAAGCACGATCGGCGGAAATGCGCTCGACAAGTTCGGGCGACAACGCCGAGGGAATACGGTCCATGCGCGCCTTAATGACGGCCGTTTCTTGATTAGTTGCCATGGCATGCTCCTTAAGAAGGAAGCGCAATCGGTTACAAAGTGCAGCCCACGACCTCGATTATGGCAAAAATCGGCACCAAAAACGGCAGCAATGGCAGGAAGCGCGATTTTGTGATAACACAGGAGAGGGCAAGGACCAGGAGCGCGACGGCAAATGCCACGATGCCACCCATAGGGTCGAGCGTGCAAAGCGCGAAGAGTGCTTTGGCGTCCCCCATGCCAATGCCCGAGGTTTGGCGAAAACGACGCCAGAGGGACTCAGTCAGCACAAGGGCAAGGTAGACGATGACCGCAAGACCGGCATGATCAAGCGCCGTGTTAACGCCTTTGTCGAGCCAAACGCCCACTAACGCCGTCACCGCACACGCACCGGCAAGCTCATTGGGAAAACGTCGCTGACGGGCATCAATCGCCGCGCCGGCAAAGATGCAAATCCAAAATGGGATATAAAACATCGAGCACCTCCTCGAGCTGCATCGCAAAAGCAAAAACCACCGCAAAGGGCCTGTCCCCTTTGCGGTGGTTTTGGTGGTGGTTATTTGGCGCCTTGCATGACCTCGTCAAGGGTAACGTTGACGGCGTGCCGCGTCGGCACCCAGTCGACCTTCAGGAACAGCGCGGCCACCGTGATGGGGATATAGCTGAACATAAAGATCGGGAAGGTAAACAGGTTAGTCACCAGACGCCACTTTTGCGCGCAGTGAATATGCTTGTACTCAAAGATAGTCGTGAGCAGCGCCAAGATGAAGAACGTCTGATACATCATGGCGAAGGTCATAATGAGCGAAGCGGCGCACGCCTGCATCTCGACTTCGGTAGCCAAGAAGCCGTGCGAAAGACCGCCCACGATCAGGAACGTCGCATTGGCGAGCATGGAGATCAGGGACAGCAGCATACCCGGGGCGATGGTCATAAACATGTCGTAGGCGGCAAAGCGATGGTAGCGGAAGGTTGACTTGACCAGATGCTTACCGTAGGTAAAGAACACCTGGTAAAAGCCCTTGGTCCACCGCATGCGCTGTTTCCAGGACGCCTTAAACGTCACGGGCTGTTCGTCAAAGAACTCCGCCGGCGCATAACCGATGCGAATGCCGTGAATGGCGCAGAACGTGGTGAACTGAATATCCTCGGTCAGCGTATGGAACTGCCAACCGTGCATGCCCTCGATAACGCTGGCGGAGATGAGGTAGCCCGAACCCGAGACAGCGCAAGAAGTCTTGCAGATATTGCGCGCGTTGTTGAGAAAGCGCGCCTCGCGCAGGTACCAAGTAGCATTAGCTGCCGAGATCCACGAGCTGCCAAAATTCTTGGAGTTACGATAGCTCGTGACCACATGGAAGCCCTGGTC
This sequence comes from Collinsella aerofaciens, assembly GCF_015552075.1. Lineage (GTDB taxonomy): Bacteria > Actinomycetota > Coriobacteriia > Coriobacteriales > Coriobacteriaceae > Collinsella > Collinsella aerofaciens_Y. The sequence goes on along the minus strand of NZ_JADNDZ010000114.1, from coordinate 5,703 downwards.
AAAGGCATCGTTCATCTTGGACACGTAATCGCGGGATATGACGTTATCAGCATCGAAGATAAAGTAGCCTTCAAACGTGTCGGGATACTCGTTAAGGATGCGGTCGAAACCAAAGTCCATGACCCAGCTCTTACCCTTACGGGCAAGGTCGTTGCGCTCATAGACAATGGCGCCCGCCTCGCGCGCAAGCTGTGCCGTGTTGTCGGTGCAGGCGTCGGCGACCACGAAGACCTCGATAAGCTCGGACGGATAGTCCTGATCCTTGATGGAGCGAACGAGGTTGGCGATCACAGCCTCCTCATTATGCGCCGCGATAAAGAAGGCATAACGATGGAGTTTTTTGGCCTTGGGAGGCGCGACCTCGCCACGAAGAGCGCCAATGACAAAGAAGACCACCTGGTACAGAAAGCAGACCGTGAGCAGCGTGACGACAATCTGGTTGAAGACCACGATGGGTGTGTTGGTTTGTAAAAAGGCGAGCATGCAGGCTCCCGAGAACGCGTTACGTAAACAACCGTATATCTTACCGCAGGCTTACCGAGTTCAAGAAACCACCTAATACTGGCTAGGCTTCGAGAAGACCGAGCTGCGGAACGATTTCATCTCCAGCGGCAGTACGACCGAGTGAGCGAGGAGCCAGGTCGTCGAGAACCGCGGCAAGATCCCACGGCAGCTCATCGCGGCACTCAATACGCTCCCCCGTCACGGGATGGTCGAATGCGACGCGCCAGGAATGAAGGAATTGCCTGGTCAGACCCTGATCGGCGCGTGCATCGCACTTGCCGTAGAGCGGATCGCCCACGCAGGCATGGTTGATATGGCGCATATGCACGCGAATCTGATGTGTGCGGCCCGTAAACAGGTGGCACTCGACGAGCGTATAGCCGTCGTCAAAACGCATGGAATCGAAGCGCTCGAGGACCTTAAAGGTCGTAATGGCCTGGCGCGCGAAAGGATCGTCAGAAACCGCCATCTTGACACGGTCGCGCGTCGATCGGGCAATACCGGTGTTAATGGTTCCCTCGTCCATGGCGATGTGCCCGTGGACAAGCGTGATATAGCGGCGGTCGAGTGTGCGCGTACGGATAAGATTTTGGAGCGCGCGCTGGGTGTCGTCGTCCTTGGCCGCAAGCATAAGGCCCGAGGTGTCACGATCCAGGCGATGTACGATGCCGGGGCGGTCCTCACCCTGCACGGTGCCCAGATGGTCGATGCCACAGTGATAGACCAAGGCGTTCGCAAGGGTGCCGCTCTCGTGGCCATGGGCTGGATGGCACACCAGACCGCGCTGCTTGGAGAGCACGATGAGGTAGTCGTCCTCGTAGCGGATATCGAGGGGAATGGCCTCGGGAATCACGTCGGTCGGATCATGCGGTTCGGGCAGGTCGACCGAGATACGGTCGCCGGAGCGCACGGCATACTTTTTTGACAGGCATGTCTCGCCGTTGACGGCAACGGCACCGCCCTCAATCAGATGCGCGCAAGCAGAGCGCGTGGGGCAGCCGTCGTTGGCGCCCAGATAGGCGTCGAGACGCTGACCAGCGGTATCGTCGGCAACGAGAATATGGATGTCGGCCATTAGCGCTCATTCCTTTCGCGAATCTTGCGGGCACGCTCCCCACGCTGCTTGGCCTTGCGCTTGACGCGGGCCTCGTCACGGGCGTTAAGCTCGGCGGTCGCATCGACCTCACGGGCGGCGGGGCTCAAAAACATGTAGCCGAAGAGGGCAAGCACGACGCCCACGGTAATGCCGATATCAGCCAAATTGAAGACGGGAAAGTCGATGAAGGTGGTGGCAATAAAATCGGTCACGAAGCCAAAGGCCAAACGATCGATCGCATTGCCAATAGCACCGCCCGCAACCATCGCCATGCCCACGACCTCTAGGCGAGCGAGCTGAGGCGCACGAACCAAGTACACGGCAATGGCGGCAATGACCGCAAGCGCCAGCACGGCAAACGCGATGCCATGCCCCTCGCCCATGCTAAAGGCAGCACCGATGTTACGCACGAAAAGGAAGTCGATCACACCGGGGATAACAGTCACATGCAGAGCATCGCCAACGGCACGAACCGCAAGCTTGGTCAACTGGTCAAGAAGCAGCACAACCAGCGCCACCCCACCAGCAACACCCAGCCGCCAACGCAAAGGCGGCGTCATATCCCGAGTACGACCCAAATCAATCCCCTACCCTCAAGAACATCGAACAACGTCTAACGCAAATAACCATCTTATATTGCCACACGCAGAGCGCGCGACATATTCGCTAACGTCAGATAAATAACCAGCATAAAAGAAAGCGGCATTCCGAATAACGGAATGCCGCTTTTATTCAGCGGAGCAAATGGGCCGAAGGCGCCCAGATTCTCCCTATAACTAAAATGCCGAGTTACAGTGCCTTAAAGGGCATTCGCGCAGCGCTTGCAAATGTGGGCGTGGCCGTTGTACTCGCCGACGGTGGTGCGGTAGTTCCAGCAACGATCGCAGCACTCGCCCTCGGCTGCGTCGATGGCAACGGAGAGCTCCTCGCCCTGGGTCAGCTCAACATCGGAGACGATGTAGAACTCGGCCAGGTCAACGGCCTTATCGCCGGTCAGCAGCGCATACATCTCGGCGGGAACGACCGCCTTGACACGGACCTGCTGGCTCTTGGTGAAGGTGCCGACGGAGCGGGCATCCTCAAGGGCCTTGGTCACGGCGCTACGAAGCTCGAGTGAAGCCTCGAGCACACCCTCAAACTCATTGGCCTCGTCAACCGTGATGGGCGACTTGTACCAATCGAGCAGCGCGGCGTACTTCTGGTGGTCGACGCAGCCGGCGGGCGCATAGGCCATGGCCTCGTCGACGGTGTAGGACAGAATCGGCTGCAGATCGCGCATGAGCATCGAGAAGAGCTCGGCCAGCACGGTCTGGGCACTGCGGCGCTCGAGCGAACCGGGCTTGTCGCAGTACAGACGATCCTTCAGGGCGTCGAGGTACACGTTTGAAAGCTCGGTAACCACGAAGTCGTAAAGCGCACGGTAAGCGCGCGGGAACTCGTAGCAAGAGTAAGCGTCGTCGACCTCGGCCTGGACCTGGGTCAGACGGGCAACCATGAGCTTGTCGAGCGGCAGCAGGTCGGCAAAAGCGACGCCGTCGGTCTCGGGCTCAAACTGGCCCTCGAGCTCAGAAAGCAGGAAGCGCAGCGTGTTGCGGAAGCGACGGTAGGCATCGGACGTACGAGCGAGAATCTCGTGGTCGATGGAGACGTCGGAGCTAGTATCGACGGAGGCGACCCACAGGCGGATGATGTCGGCGCCCATCTCGTCACAGACCTTGTTGGGGTCGATGACGTTGCCGAGCGACTTGGACATCTTGCGGCCCTGGCCGTCGAGCGTGAAGCCCTGCGAGACGACTGCCTTGTACGGAGCGTGGCCGTTGGCACCCACCGAGGTAAGCAGTGAGCTCTGGAACCAACCGCGGTGCTGGTCGGAGCCCTCGAGATACACGTCCGCCGGGTACTCAAGCTCGGGGCGATACTCGCAGACGGCCTTCCAGGAGACGCCGGAGTCCCACCACACGTCGAGGATGTCCTTATCGGCCTTGAGGTGATGGCCGCCGCACTTGGGGCAGACGCAGGCCTCGCCCAGGTAGCTCTCGGGAGCGTCGGTGAACCAGGCGTCGGAGCCCTTCTCGTGGAAGAGCTTGATGACGGCGTCGAGTGTGGCGTCGTTCATGACCTTCTCGCCGCAGTCGGCGCACGTGTAGCTGGGGATAGGCACGCCCCAGTTGCGCTGGCGGCTGATGCACCAGTCAGGACGCTGCTCGACCATGGCGCCAATGCGGTTGGCGGCGTGAGCCGGATACCACTTGACGTTCTCACGGACCTCCTTGCCGGCCTGCTCGCGCAAACCGGTCTTGTCCATCGAGACAAACCACTGGTCGGTAGCACGGAAAAGCACAGGGTGCTTACAGCGCCAGCAGTGCGGATAGCTGTGCGTGATCTTCTTCTCGAGGACCAGGGTGCCGCGCTCGCGCAGGAACTCGATGATGTGCGGGTTGGCCTCATCGGTATCCATACCGCTGAAGGGGCCACCGGTGCCAAACTCCTCACCGGTGTAGAACTTGCCGTCGTCATCGACCGGCATGCAGATGTCGGTGATGCCCTCCTTGAGGCAGGCAAAATAGTCGTCGACGCCGTGGCCGGGCGAGTTGTGGACGATACCGGTACCGTCATCGACACCGACGTAATCGGCCAGCAGCGCCACGCCCTCGACACCGTCAAAAATCGGCTGCTTGTAGTGGATATGGTGGAAGGTCTCGGCAGGAACCACATAGGGCTTGCCGTCGACCATAACCGGGGTGTACTCCCAGCCAAACTCCTCACAGCACTTAGGAGCCAGGTCCTCGAGCATAACCTCGGCACGGCCGTCGTGCTCAACGGCGACGTAGGCGGCGCCGGGCTTGAGGGAAACGGCCTGGTCAGAGGGGATGGTCCACGGCGTGGTCGTCCAGATGATAAAGTCGACCGGGCCATCGAAGTTCTCAAGGCCGGCGGGCTTGGAGGTCATCTCGAAGCGCACGAAGATGGACGGGCTCGTCTCGTCGGAGTACTCGATCTCGGCCTCGGCGAGGGCGGTGTGGCAGTGCTTGCACCAGTGGACGGGCTTGTGACCGCGATAGATCATGCCCTTGTCGAACATGGCCTTGAAGACCTCGATGTCGGCGGCGTCATGCTGGTGATAGAGCGTCAGATAGGGGTTGTCCCAGTCGCCGAGCACGCCCAGGCGACGGAAACCGGCCTTCTGCAGCTCGATGTTCTCGACAGCGAACTTGTTGCAGAGCTCGCGGATCTTAGCCGTGGAGGTCTGGTTGAACTTCTCGGTGCCGAGCTTCTCCTCGACCTTGTGCTCGATCGGCTGGCCATGGCAGTCCCAACCGGGGACGTAGGGAACCTCATAGCCCTGCATCATCCAGTAGCGGTTGATCATGTCCTTGGAGATCTTATTCATGGCGTGGCCGATGTGGATCGGGCCGTTGGCGTACGGAGGGCCGTCGTGCAGCACGAACTTCTTGTGACCCTCGTTCTTCTTCAGAACCTGCTCGTAGACCTTGTTGTCCTGCCAGTCCTTGAGTCGCTTAGGCTCGGACTTGGAAAGACCGGCACGCATGGGAAAACCGGTCTTGGGCAGATTCATCGTCTGCTTGTACTCGTTTGCCACGGTACCCCTTTCATGTCGTGGGCGCGCACGCCCTCTGGGCACCAAAAAAGCGCCCGTCCCTACAAGCTGGGACGAAGCGCCACAAAACGGGCGGTAAGCCCGCAAAAGCTCTTCGCTTAACCACCCAGCTTAGATGCCCTCGCCCGCGTGATAGCGCGCTCGCATCCGTTACTCGGCTGGCCTGTATCGACGACCATCTCGGCGATATCTACTAAGACGAACCTACGCGGCGCGTCCGTTGGGACCGCAGCTCCGGGGTGATTTTCATCGGTCGCATGCACGGGATCTCAGCGCTCCCCGCTCTCTGTAACATGCGGACGGCCGACTACTCGTCCCCATCAACGCTTATGCGGAGTATGCTAGCACGTTCCGCACCGGCGAAAAACCCTCAACACTGGTTTTATACGTTCGAAATTTCTTGCGGCCGTGGACCTTCTCTTGGAGCAAAATACCTGTAAGCACTTTATCGAACGAAAGAAGATTGCTATGCGCACGATCGGAA
>NZ_JADNDZ010000113.1 GCF_015552075.1 Collinsella aerofaciens | reverse complement strand
ATGGCCACCGGACCCATCGAAACACATCTCCACCGTTCCTTCAACTGGGAAAACGACGCCCCGTGGCCTGAATGGGGCCTCGGGGGCGTTCGGCTAACTGCGGGAACGGCCTATCCGCTCAATGTGTTCGGCTGAGATCGGAAATCAACCATATTATGGGCACAGTCGGCAATTGGGTTGGATAGCCTCGCACCGGAGGGATCAACATGAGTACAAGTAGCTACAAACCGCAAAAAGGCCGTGGCCTCCCGTGGCCTTTAGACACGGACGCTCCATCGGTTGCCGATCAGGCCGAGACGCCTAGCGAGATGGAGGCGGCGCTTGACGTTCGACAGGATGAGATTGCAAAGAGCGAGATCCTGAGTGGAATCAACAGGCCATCCTACGACTCATTATTTGCGGTCGCGAAGAATCGCGTCCAGCTTGCGATTCTGATCATGATTTGCTCCTTCCAGACGTCCAAAGGGCCTAATAGGAAGGATGCCAACGGAAAAGAACTTACAAAAGGTCTTTTCATGCGTCAGGACAAGCTCGAAAAAAAGTCTGTTCGACTCAACCGACTGTATCGAAAGCTCTGGGCGAGCTGGCTCATCGAGGCATCATCATGAAGACCGATGGGGTGTGGGTCATCGTTTGGGCTCAGCTCGATATTCAAGCGCGTGAGGCCGGATGGGATCCGCGCGCGGACGTGGGCGGCGAGGTCGGACGTGAAAGCCGGGCCGCAGAGGTATCGAGCGCACGCGGCCAGGGCCTCGAGGGCGCCTGGCGGGTAGGGAGATCCGAGCATGAGGCAGGACAACGCGCAGGCCCGCGAAAGGTTCACGAGCTCCCCCGCGACGCGGCTGGACCCTCGGCTGCCCCTCGTAAAGGATGCAGAAGACACGGTCGAGGTCCGACGGTTCGACCAGGCTGTACCGGCAGTCCGCGTACAGTGCGCAGCCCCTCCCGCGCGGGTCGCCGTCCGAGTCCTCATCCGGCTCATGATGGCGCACCTCAACTCAAAGGCCCTTCAACACGTCGTCGAACCCGAAATCGAGCTCCGCCTGGACGCTCTCGCCGAGCGCATCGCCCAGGGCGAGCTCCGGCACCTTCGTCATACGGCCGTCCAGCCACTCAATCTCTGTCATCGCGCGCATGGTGCAAGCCCCTTCCGACACGGGATTGTCAGCTCAACCCGACCCTTACCCATACGGACGAACATAACTCGCCAGGGGGAAGCCCCTGAAGGCCGTGCGCCACAACATGAGGCCGAATCCGCCCCCGGCTGGACAGGCCAACAACGAAGGAGCACACGGAACCGGCGCGGCGTTACAACCGTCCCGGCAAGCGTGTCACTTGGCCAAGTCATGATGCCGACAAACCCGGAAATGCTCCAACGGAGCGCCGAACGAGCGTAACAATATAAAGCCGTGCAACACGTGTTGGACGACCGGAACATCCCAAACAAAGGCCTGTAGGTCCCACCTTCAAGCCCAATAGCAAAATGTGCATCAGCGGATTTGCAGCGATACAAGTCTCAACCGTCACCATCACACCGCAGCGCGCCTAGTCCCACTCATCCTACTGCAAATGTCCCAGAACGAGAAAACGACCAGCTTAACATGCCAACCTTTATATCCGCACGCGCGTAATTCAACTCATAAGGACCGGCTATCCCTTGCCTGTGACACAATCTCAAACGCACAGAACAGAATCATCAGTCCAATCATCGCATAAGAGGCAGTCGAACCTTCAAGCACTATTCCACAAAGAACAATCTCCGCGCCGCCAATAAGAACTGTTATCAGGCGCTCTGCCTTTTTGCTCTCGCCGCTCGCATAAAAAGGCGGCAAAGCGCACAAGATCACATATAGCCCGGGAAGGGAATACAAGATCGATAGTCCAAGCCCCCCATCAACCGCAGTGCTTTGCGTAAGAATCAACTGAACCCAAACGGCAATTATCACTGAGCAGGTTGTCGATAAAAGAAGACTAGAAATATAGCACGCAACAAAGTCCCGTCGCATTCGAGCAGAGAAATCCGCGAACTCTCTTCGCCGCGTGGAAACAATAAGGTACACAGAAATTGCAATAGAACCAATCAGAGAAAACAGCGGAACAACCAGCAATTCAAGCTTATTACCCCATCGATCAACCACACCCCCACTCCAATGAGCGGGAATTGTATCAGGGAGGACTGACCAAGCCGCCCATAGAATCAGAAATGGAAGAATAGAGAGGATGAAAGATGATAACACTGCAGTAGTTTTTTTGAGGCTCTCATCGATTCCGCATCTCCTTGCGCGCCCACATTCCACTCCGCCTTAAATCAAGTATACGTTTTGGAACGGGATGTCACTCCGAACGCCTTACCCTCTTAGTGTGAATGCCGCTGCGGCATTGTTGACTCATCCTTAGTAATCGCGTCTATCCTCTGCAGCATCAGCCAAAGCAATCCGAGAGGAGCCGCACATGCATGCAGCGGAAATTCCTTTCGGGGGGGGGTATCTCCCAGATTTACCCGCCGCCCGAAGGGGCAGTCGACAGTCGAGTACGTACTGATCATCGCGATCATCGTCCTGGTGGTGCTGATCGCGGGACCGTGGGTCTCGTCGGCGATCACAAACCAGTTCAACACGGTGGCGGGGACGCTCGGCAACGGAATCTCAAAGGGGAGCTGGGAGTCGGGCGGCACGGGCGGCGGCAACGGGTCGTTGACCGACGCCGACATCGTGGACCCCGTTCACGGGATAGCGTTCGCCGTGTACTCGGAGGACGACCACAGCCTCATGTTCTACAAGCGCCGCGGGGTCCCCAGAGTCGGTGACATGCTCAACAGCCGCCGCGTGACGGCGGTGTATACGGGGTTCGAAAATGGATACGCCACCGCGACCGTGGGAAACGACGGCAAGACGACTGCCCCCTGGTGGCCTAACAGAAATAATATCGTGGCCGTAAAGGCCATTGACGATGGCATAGAAATCCACTCGTTGGCATTTCGCTTTCAGTACATGGAGAACTGCAAGAGCTTTGATCGGGCAAAGTTTGACATGTCGAACTGCACAAATCTGCAGCACGCATTCGCGTATTGCGGCAATGCGACTTCCTTCAGTATTTCAAGCTGGGATACGTCCTCGGTCGTCGAATTCGACTCGGCGCTCAAAAACCTTTACAAGGTCGAGGAGATTGACATCTCCGGATGGTCGACGCGGAAAGCCGGCGATTTACGTCTCCTTTTTTCCACCGACAGTTCGCTGAAAAGCGTGAAATTTGGACCAGGGTGGAAGACCTCAGATGTTATGGATATGCTCGGCATGTTTAGCTATTGCAAAAATCTAAACCTCGACTGTTCCGATTGGAATGTCCCAACCTATGCCAATCATAGTGACTTCAATCACTGCGCCCCCGGCGTTATCCTCCCGAAGGCGTGGCAGTAGGTCTGAAGAAACAAAACGGCAAGCAGTTTATGTGGCGCGGGCACCCGTGCCGCCGTTGCCTCAGCGGCACGTTACGGGCTAGTCGGTTCGCTTTAACGTACGCTCTGCATGCAATATCAATCCCCATGCGAAGGGAGTGTCGCATATGCATGCAGCGGCAATTAACCTTCGGGGGGTGGGTATCTCCTAGGAATACCCGCCTCCGAGGCCAAGGAGCCATCGAGTACGTTCTGGTCATCGCGATTATCGTCCTGGTTGTGATGATAGCCGGCCCTTGGGTCTCGTCGGCAATCAGGAACCAGTTCAACACGGTGGCGGGAGTATTGGTAAACGGGACAGCAGGTGGGACTTGGGAACCGAGCGGTTCCGGCAGCGGTAACGGCGCGGGTTCCGCGACCGTCCAGGCGGCGCTCGCCAAGGACGCGAAGGACACGCGAAGGACTGGACCCTCGGTGAGCAGAAGGCAGTTGCCGAGGACATCGCCGCCAAGGGCGAGGCGTCGCCCGCCTACGCCAAGGCGAAGGCCGCGATGGATGCCGGCACCGAGTTCTCGATGAAGCTCACCGATGGCAAGACGCTGACTTACCGCATTATCGGCATCAATCATGATGACCCTGCAGGCGGCAAGGCGGGCCTCACGTTCCTCACCACCACGACGGGCATTTGGTCCCCCATGAACGCGATTGACACCAACGCCGGCGGTTGGGAGAAGTCTGAACTCCGTCAGAAAATGAACTCCGGCAAGATCTGGAATCTGATGCCCTCCGATTTCCAGTCCAAGGTGAAGGCCGTCAAAAAGCTATCGAACAATGTCGGGGGCGGTGATGAGAACAAGAACGCCGCCGTGACGGCTACCTCGGACAAGCTGTTCCTGCTCAGCTACTCTGAGATCGCCCCCCACCTCCTATTGGGCATCCTATCCCTGGACTTCCTCCGAGGGCACCCAGTACGAGGCCTTCAAAGGCAAGGTGACGGAGAACTATAATCCCAACTCTGCCATTGCCATTGGCAGCGGTTGGTGGGAGCGTTCGGTGTTTCCGAACGCCTCGAAGGGCTTCCTCCATGTCGACAGCAGCGGCAATCCGTCGGACAGCAACTCCGCGCCGGGCTGGTTTTGCGTCTCCCCCGCCTGGTGCTTCTAGCTTGTCTAGCGCAAAGCCCGCGTTACCCCGCGCGTGCTTTCTTTTGGCGACCGAACGAACGGCTTCAGGTTCATGGCACGGGTAGTCGGATTGAAGAGAAATGGGGTCATACAGCGGCTCTCAGAGCGCCTGCCGCACTCCCCCGCCATTACCTCTGCTGCGTCCTCGTATAGAGTCCATCCTGCTTGGTGTTTCGAGTTCGGGGCGTATACGGTGGGTGGATAATGGATTCACTTCGATGACGGCGTTTACGGGAGCGACCATGGCGATGCGCGAGATCGCGGTCAAGTTCGATGAGGGCGAAATGGCCTTGGTTCAGGGCCATGCGGACGCCACGGGCATGACCTTTTCCGAGTTCGTGAGAAGGGCCGCGTTCGAGAAGGCTGAGGACATGGCGGACATCGAGGCCTACAACGAGGCTTTGGACGGGGACGGCGGCACTCGCTACCCGATGGAAGAGGTCGTGCGCATGGCGGTGGAGGCTGAGTGATTGTCCACACGCGTTGTCTGTCTCGGCTCTAAAGGCTTCTCTTGGGCGGGGTTCGGCTTATAGCCGGGTCCCGCTTTTTTGCGGCTTTCAGTTGTCTTTCTGAAGGTATGAAATGGCTGCCTCGATATGAATACGGTCGGCATTCGAAGCGGACGTTATAGCCGCGCTAATAGCGCATGACTTTCTCCCCTGCCGTCATCGTTGCCGCAGCGGCAAGACCGTTGCAAATACTTGGAATAGCCCTACGCTCGGCTCGTATTGCAAACCCCGAGTGAAGGGAGCCGTATATGCATGCAGCGGCAATTAACCTTCGGGGGGGGGGTCGCTCCTGAAACGACCCGCTTCCGAGGGCAATCAATTATCGAGTACGTCCTGATCATTGCCGTCATCGGCCTGGTCATCGTGTTCGCGGGACCCGGCGTGGCCGGAGCCATCCGAAACCAGTTCAACCTGGTCGGCAACACGGTGAACAATGGGACGGTCGGCGGCGTCGAGGGAGGCGCGTCCGGTGGCGGCTCCGCAGGCGCCGATTCCGCGGCCGTCCAGGTGGCCATCGCCAAGGACGCGAAGGACTGGACCCTCGACGAGCAGGAGGCGGTTGCCAAAGACATTGCCAAGAACGGTACATCGTCTATCGCCTACGCCAAGGCCAAGGCCGCCATGGATGCCGGCACCAAGTTCTCGATGAAGCTGACCAATGGCAAGACGCTCGAGTACCGTATCATCGGCATCAACCACGACGACTTGGCCGATGGTAGCGGCATGGCAGGCTTGACGTTCGAGGCGACCAACTCTGCCTTGGGTAGCCAGAGAATGAACGCTACGGACACCAATGCCGGTGGTTGGGATAAGTCCGAGCTCCGTACCCGCCTCAACAGCGGTGACCTCTGGTTGCTCCTGCCCAGCGAGCTCCAGTCAAAGGTGAAACCCGTCACAAAGACAACCGATAACGTTGGCGGTAACGGGGGCGGTGCCCCCTCGGCGACGACCGACAAGGTTTTTCTGCTCTCGGCAACCGAAGTATACGGGGATATGCAATCTGACGGCATCCAGTACGAGTGCTACAAATCCAAGGTCGTGACGGGGTCGAACTATTCCGGTGCATCAGGCTATAGCCACTGGACTCGTTCCGTGAGACCGCGCAGCTCCACATCCTTTCGCTATGTTCAAAGCGGCGGTATTTGCTACAGCTACAGCGCGACGGACTCGTTTTATGTCCTCCCCGCTTTCTGCTTCTGATCTCTTTCATCGCAAAGCCCCCGCAATCCTGCGAGGGCTTTTCTTTTGGCGATTACTCAAACAATTCGAGGTTCATTGTACAGGTAATCGGGTTGAGGAGAAATGGGGTCATACAGCGGCTCTCAGAGCGCCTGCCGCACTTCCCCGCCATTACCTTTGCGGCATCCTCGTATGGAGTCCATCCTGGTTGGCGTTTTGTTGTAACCGCTCACTTGTCCACAGATCAAGTGAACTGCTGGAATAAATACAGCGACACACTAGTTCGTTACAGTCGCCATATCTGCGTAAATCGCCGCGATAAATACAGCCTGTACTCGTCTGTATACCAGCTACGCGTATGTAGATTCATGTCGCGTTAATAAATCGGCTCAAGCGCGTGCAAAACGCGCAAGTAACCGCAAAAAGCGATTATCGCGCAGGTAGATTTTTGGCACCCTGTTGCTTAATCAAAATTAAGCAATTGCTTAAAACAAAAAAGGTCAGGCACTAGGTGCCTGACCTGCAAACTTCTGGTCGGGACGACTGGATTCGAACCAGCGACCCCTTGACCCCCAGTCAAGTGCGCTACCAAGCTGCGCCACGTCCCGAAGCTCTTGTTTGTTGCTCTGCTCTCGCTCGCAACAGGGAGTATATTAACCCGAAACCTTGGACTTGTGCAAGAACTTTTTTATAAATTTTGAAGCAAGTCCAAAATTGTATCTGCGAGCTGGGGTTTTGTTAGCACGGGAAGTTCTTGCGTGCCCGTTGTGCTCACAATCCAGGTCTTGTTAGTGTCGGTTCCAAAACCCGAATCGGCGCGCGAGACATCGTTGGCGATAATGGCATCGCAACCCTTGCGGGTGAGCTTGCGCTGTGCGTACTCCAGGACGTTATCGGTCTCGGCCGCAAATCCGATTACGCACCGCTCGCCCTTCTGGCGCGAGAGCTCGGCCAAAATATCGACCGTTTCGACCAGCTCGATGCGATCCAGGCGTTCGTTGGCCTTTTTGAGCTTATGGTCCGCAGGGGTGGCGGGGGTATAGTCGGCGACGGCGGCCGCACAAATTGCCGCATCGGCCGTCTGGAAGGCGCTGAGCGCTGCCTGCAGCATTTCAGCGGCGGTCTGCACGCGCACGCACTCCACGCCGCGGGGGACATCGAGCGATGTCGGTCCCAGCACAAGCTTGACCGCAGCACCGCGGCGAGCGGCCTCCCCTGCCAGGGCGATGCCCATCTTGCCTGATGAGCGGTTGCCAATGAATCGCACCGGGTCGATTGGTTCGTGCGTGGGGCCGGCAGTGATGACGACGCGCTTGCCTGCCAGGTCCTGAGGCACGGGTTTGAGCACCTCACAGACAGCCTCGACGATGTCCTCGGGCTCGCTCATGCGTCCCGTGTCCACGTCGCCGCAGGCAAGGTAGCCGCTGCCGGGTCCCACAACATGGACACCGCGCTCGCGCAGCGTGGCCATGTTGGCCTGCGTCGCCGGCGCCTTCCACATGCCGTTGTTCATAGCGGGTGCGATCACGATGGGTTGCGGCGTTGCAAGCAGCGTGGTGGAGATAAGGTCATCGGCGATGCCGGTGGCCATCTTGGCGATGATATTGGCCGTCGCGGGCGCCACGACCACCAGGTCGGGTTCCTGCGCCAGCGAAATGTGGTGGATGGGGTCGGAGGGATCGTCGAATAGGCCCACGGCAACGGGCTCGTTGGTGAGCGCACGGAAGGTGAGCGGGCCCACAAACTCCGTGGCATGCTCGCTCATAACGACCTTGACGCGCGCACCGCGCTTTTGCAGCAGGCGCACGATATTGCACGACTTATAGGCGGCGATCCCGCCGGTAATGCCCAGCAGGATCGTTTTTCCCTCAAGTTGCATTGAATTGTTGGATGCCGCCATCGTTTAAGCTTCCTTGCTCGGGAGTACCAGGAGGCGGTGGCAGTACGGGCAGTGCGTAATCTCGCTACCGTCGTGGTTGAGGTCGCTCATGGACGATGCCTGCAGCGCGGTGTGGCAGACTGTGGGGATGTTGCCCTGGATGGTCTCGACGGCCAGGCCGCGGAACTGCTTGAGCAGACGCTCGTAGTCGGTGAACACGTCGGCCGGCAGCGTGGCGGCAAGCGCGGTGCGTTCCTTAGTGGCGGCGTCAATCTGAGCCTGCAGGTCGGCAGCCTTAGTGCGGGCGGCCTTGGTATCGGCCTTCACGCCCTCCTCGAACTTGGCGATAATTGCCTGTGCGCGGGTCTCGCGGTCGAGCGCCTCCTTATGGGCGACAACGACATCCTTGCGCGTGTGCTCAATCTTGTCCAGGCGCTTGGCCAGGGTGGCGAGCTCGTTTTCCAGGTCCTGTACCTCGCGGTAGTCGGAGCCGTCAACGTGGCGCTTCTTGGCAGCCTCAATGGCGTTGTTGGTCTGAATCTCGGTGGTGTTGAGATCGTCGAGCTCAATGTCCAGGTCCTTGCGCTGGGCGTAGAGCTTGGTCATCTCGGCTTTGAGCTTAACGTAGGTCTTACGCTTGGAAGCGAGCTCCTTGAGCTCCGGCATATTGGCAAGTTCGCTCTTGTTGCGGGCGAGCTCCAAATCGATCTGTTGCAGCTTGAGTAGCGTAGCGCCGGCGCTCATAAGTTCTCTCCTTTTGTCACAGTCCACCATTGGCAAGGGTTCAGTATTTTAATCGCATGACGGGGGTTGACCCCGGCGTCAACTGCAGAGTTCATCAATATATCAACGAACGGCTCCTCGGAGCGGTCGTGGCCGAGCAAGATGACGCCCAGACCGCGCAGAGCGAGGTCCTGCGCCACGTGGTATCCCGCCTCGCCCGTCACGACAACGTCCGCGCCCGCGGCGATGGCGAGCTCTCCAAAGTCGCCCAGGGAGCCGCCCAAAATAGCGACGGTGCGGCACGGGCGATCGGCTTCGCCCCACACACGCGGGTCGCTGCCGAAGGCCGTGGCAGCACGGGTGGCAAGATCGCGCAGCGTGCACGGGTCGTTGAGCATTGCAAGCGCGCCCAGGCCGGTTGCCTCGGGGTCGTCCACGTGCTCCAGTGAGCTCACGAGTGCGGCACCCAGCAGCTTGCTCAGGCAGACACGGGCTTCGTTCGAGCGGTCCAGGTTGGTGTGGAGCGATATGATGCTCACGCCGCAACGGGCCGCCTCATAGAGTGCCGCGCTGCACTGGGGGCGAGTGGCATCCGCTGGACAAAACGCCTCGGGCGCCTTGATATAGACAGGATGATGCGTCAGCAGCACGTTGACACCGGCCTCGAAAGCACGGTGCACATTGGCTTCGGTCGCATCGAGTGCGCAGGCCACGCCGGCAATCTCGGTGGCAGGGTCGCCCACGGATAAGCCTACGTGGTCCCAGGGCTCGGCGTCCGTCTTTGGATAGCGTGCCAGCAGAGCGCGCTCGAGCTCGGCGACGATCATGCGGCACCCACGATCGTCAGCAGCGCTTGGGCAAAGTCGTCCAGATCGGCTGGGTTCACGCGGTCATCGAACGAGATGCGAAGAGCGCCGAGAGCTTGCTCGCGACCGATGCCCATCGCGCTCAAAACGTGGCTGGGGTCCATACTGCCGCTCGAGCACGCCGAGCCTGCCGATACCTCAAAGCCGGCGGCGTCGAGCTTGATGATGAGCTCCTCGGAGTCCATGCCGTCAATGTAGATCGACACCATGCCGGGCAGACGATCGGCATGCGCATAGTCGCCCATGGTGGCATGAATGCGCGGATGAGCCGTAAGCGTGGCGTAGAGCTTGTCGGAAAGAGCTTGCAGCGTCGTACGCTCCTGGGCCACGCGGGGCGCCAACGTGCGGGCGGCAGCGGCAAAGGCCAGCTGCGTGCGCAGGTCCTGCGTGCCGGCACGACGTCCGGCTTCCTGTCCACCGCCAAAGATGCGCGGACGCAGCGGCGTGCGGTTCTTAAGGTAGAGTGCGCCGGATGCCACGGGGCCGCCGATCTTGTGCGCGGCAACGGTCATAGCATCGACGCTCAGCTCGGCGGCATCGAGCGGGATGTGCAGATAGCCCTGGATGGCATCGGTGTGGAACAGAGCGCCCGCGGTATGCGCGGCCGCGGTCAGCTCGCGGATGGGCTGCACCACGCCGGTCTCGTTGTTGGCAACCATGATGCTCACGAGCGCCACGTCGTCGCCGAGCAAGTCGCTCAGCGCGGCAGGCTCAATATAACCTGCACGGCAGGGCTGCACCAGGTCGACGGTAAAGCCGGCAGCACGCAGCAGCGGCAGGTTGTCCAGAATCGAATCGTGCTCGATGGCAGATACGATCACGCGGTTACGCTTGCGATCGCGCTGACGAGCGCCCTCGGCAAGACCGAGCAGCGCCAGCTGGTTGGCTTCGGTGCCGCCGTTGGTCAAAACAATCTCGGACGGGCGAACGCGCGCGCCAAAGCTGCGGGCAATCTCGCGACGCGCCACTTCCAGGCGTGCAGCGGCCTTGCGGCCGAGCGAATGCAGCGAGTTGGGGTTGACGCCGGCAAGCTCGCTGTCGTCGTACTCGCGCTGCGCAAGGCGCGCCTCGGCGCGCATGGGCGTCGAGGCGGCATAGTCAAGATTCACGGGTATGCGATTTTGACCTGCGGTCATAAGGTTTTATGCCTCCTGTGCAGCCTCGTTGCCCAGCTTCTGCAGCAGCGCAACCTCGGCAGCGGGATCTTCGGACTTAAATATGGCAGAACCGGCCACGAGCACGTTGGCGCCGGCCTTGACGACCTCGGCAATGTTCTTGGAAGAAATGCCACCGTCGACCTCGATGAGGGGCGAAACGCCGTGACGCTCGCACATGGCCTTGAGCTCGTGGAGTTTAGCGATGGTACCGGGGATAAAGCTCTGGCCGCCAAAGCCCGGGTTCACGCTCATGAGCAGCACCATGTCGACAACGTCGATAATGCTCTCGAGCACGCAGACGGGCGTGGCGGGGTTGAGCACCACGCCGGCCTTGACGCCGCGCTGTTGCAGATGGGTGAGCGTGCGGTGCAGGTGCGTGGAAGCCTCGTAGTGCACGGTGATCATGTCGGCACCGGCGTCGGCGTACCAATCGACCGTCTCATCGGGGTTCGACACCATCAGGTGCGCGTCGACCGGTACATCGGTGGAGCGCTTGACGGCCTTGAGGATGTCGACGCCAAAGGTGAGGTTGCCGGTAAAGTGACCGTCCATAACGTCGAAGTGCACGTAGTCGGCGCCGGCGATCTTGTCGAGTTCGCCCTTGAGGTTGGCCATGTCGGCCGAGAGGACGGACGGAGCGATTTTGATGGAACCCATGGTAGAAGCCTTTCTGCGCTAGTCGGTGAGTCCGTAGAACTCTTGGGAGGGTACGCGGTCGGTAAGAATCTCGAGCGCCCTATCCAAAGTAACACCGTTGTAGAGCGTTTGCTCCACGGCAAAGGTGAGCGGAATGTCTACACCCAGTGAACGGGCAAGTTCGCTGACGCTGCGGGCCGCGACGGCGCCCTCGACAACCATATGCGTGCGCGTCTGGTACTCGTCGAGCGAAACGCCGTGGGCAAACTCGTAGCCAAAAGTGCGGTTGCGCGAATGCTCCGAGGTACAGGTGGCAATGAGGTCGCCCATGCCGGCAAGTCCCATGCAGGTCATGGCATGACCGCCGCGGGCGTGCACCAGGCGGCTGATCTCGGCCAGGCCGCGCGTCATGATGAGGGCGAGCGTGTTGTCGCCTGCGCCGGAGCCGGCGGAAATGCCGCACACGATGGCGATGACGTTTTTCATGGCGCCGCAAACCTCAACGCCGGTCATGTCTTGCGACAGATAGATGCGGAAGGCCGTGGACAGGAGTAGGTCCTTAAAGGTCTCCCCTATCTGCGGATCTTCGCTGGCGATGACGGCGGCAGAAAGACCTCCGCGGCAGATCTCCTCGGCATGGTTGGGGCCCGAGAGCGCCGCCACGCGCGACTCGTTGCCGATCTCGCTGGCGATGACCTCGCTCATGAGCAGGCCGGACTCAGGCTCAATGCCCTTGGTGAGGCAGAGCACCGGGGTGCCGGCGGCGATGAAGGGTGCTGCCTGGTGGCACACGCTGCGAAGGTGCGTGGAGGGCACGGCAAAGATGATGGCCTCGGCGCCGTCAAGCGCCTGGGCCAGGTCCGTCGTAGCGACAACGTTTTCCGGCAGCACGTAGTCCACCAGATAGCGCGGGTTGCGGTGCTCGCCGTTGATGCCGGCGGCCGTCTGCTTGCCATGGGCCCACATGGTCACGCGCTCGGCTCGCGCGGCGGCAAGGCCGGCGACGGCGGTTCCCCAGGAGCCAGAGCCAATTAGCGCAACATTCATGACTCTCTCCTACTTATCGTCGGGCTCGGTGACGCGCTTGGTAAACGAGAGCTTGGACTCCTTACCGATCATGAGCCTTTTAATGTTCGCGCGATGGGCCCACACCACGGTGATGCCGATCATCGCCATGCAAAACTTGAGTCCCAGGCTGCTGTACGGAAAGACCGCGCAGGCAGCGATGGGAAGACCGATGGCGGCGGCAAGCGAGCCCACCGACACAAACTTGGTGATGGCGACGGCCACGATAAACATGCCCAGCAGCGAAAGCCCAATGGGCCAGTACCATGCGAGGATTACGCCCAGACCGACCGCGATGCCCTTGCCGCCATGGAAGTTGAGGTAGGGCGAGAAGATATGGCCCCATACGGCCGCCAGGCAGATGACGCCGAGCATCCAGTCGCCGGCGGCACCGGGAGCCATGATGCTCACGGGGAAGCCATAGCCCACGCTCGCGATGAACGGACGCGCGATAAGGACGCAGATGGCGCCCTTCAGGCAGTCGAGCAGCAGCGTGAGCGCCGCGACCTTGGGGCCGGCCACGCGCAGCGCGTTGGTGGTGCCGATGTTGCCGGAGCCCGCCTTGCGAATGTCGGTGTGGTTGAACACGCGGCCCAGGATAAAGCCAAACGGAATCGCCCCGATAAAGAACGAGACCACGGCGCAGATGGCGGTCAGCAGAATCGGATTATGCATCCTTTTGCTCCTTCTTCCTAAAGAAGAGTCGAATGGGTGTGCCGGCAAAGTCGAAGGTCGAGCGCATGCGGTTCTCCACGTAGCGCTGGTAGGTGTCGTTGACCAGATCGCTGTGGTTGACGAAGAACGTGAACGTCGGCGGGTTGACGCCCGTCTGGGTCACGTAGTGCATACGCAGGCGGCGCTTGCCGTCCACCACGGTATGACCGAACTCGCGCAGGTCGGTGAGGAACGTGTTGAGGCGCGAGGTGCTGATCTTTTGCGAGCGCGTCTTTTCGGCGGCGTCGACCATCGCCCAGATCTTCTCGACGCTGCGGCCAGTGAGGGCAGAGATGCGCAGGTACTGGGCCCAGGGAGCCATGACGCCCAGACGGCGGTCGACGGTCTCCATGCAGGCCTCGCGCTTGCGGTCGTCATCGAGCAGGTCCCACTTGTTGAGCAGCACCACGGTGGCGCAGCCACGCTCGATGGCCAAGCCCATGACCTTCTGGTCCTGCTCGGTGACGCCCACGGAGGCATCGACGACGAGCAGTGCCACGTCGGCGCGATCGATGGCGCGCAGGCCGCGGACCATCGAGTAGTACTCGATGTTCTCGTACACGGTGCTCTTCTTGCGAATACCCGCGGTGTCGACCATGCGGTAGTGCTTGCCGTTGCGCTCCACGACGGTATCGATGGCGTCGCGCGTCGTGCCGGCAATGTTGGACACGATAGAACGGTCGGCGCCCAGAATGCGGTTGAACAGCGACGACTTACCGGCATTGGGGCGGCCGATGATAGCGACGTTCAGCGCATCAGGGAACTCATCGGCGACCTCGTCCTCTTCCTCCGGAAGCAGGGCCACGATATCGTCGAGCAGGTCGCCCGTGCCATGGCCATGCAGGGCCGAGAGCGGCGTGGGCTCACCGATGCCGAGCGAATAGAACTCCCAGATGCTGTCGTTCTCGCGATCGGGGTTGTCGAGCTTGTTCACCAGCAGAAAGACCGGCTTGTCGCAGCGCTTGAGCATGCGAGCGACCGACTCGTCCTCCTCGGTGACGCCGGTGCGGCCGTCGACCACAAACAGGATGACGGCGGCTTCCTCGGCGGCGGCGAGGGCCTGGTCGCGGATGGACGTGGCAAAGACGTCGTCGCTCTTGAGCGGCTCGATGCCGCCCGTGTCGACGATGGTGAACTCGCGGCCGTTCCAATCGGCCGTGTGGTACGAGCGGTCGCGCGTGACGCCGCGGGACTCATGGACGATGGCGTCCGAGGTCTGGGCCAGGCGGTTAACGAGCGTGGACTTGCCCACGTTGGGGCGTCCGACGACGGCGACGATAGGTTTCATCTGCACTCCTTTAATGGGTAGGGTCAGTGGAAATGTTAGAGTCGGCGGGCACAATGCCAAGGATATGCTCCAGGGTATCGAGCAGCTCATGCGGCATGGTCGACACCACATGAACCTCGGCGCCGCGACTGGTAAGGCTTGCGAGTAAATCGTCACGATGATACTCGTCAAGCGTCATGCCGTCAGCGTTGAACATGAGCTTAGGCACAAAGAGCATAACCCCCGACAGGTCTTGCGGCAGCTGCTCCAGGATATCGCTCGCGACGATGAGGCCGGTCACGTCCACGTTGCCGCCAAAGTAGCGGTTCTTGATGGCGGTGACGGAGCCGGCAAGGCCGTGCGGCGAATCCACAAAACGTGCCACCGTATCGCGCGCGCTGGCACCGGAGAGACACAGGAGGCGTTGGTTGCGCTCGGCGATGCCAGCGCGGACGCGGGCCAGACGCTCGGCGTCGGCGGCAAGCACGTCGTCGGTCTCATCCAGATACGAGCGGATCATGCCGATGCCGTCGTAGTACTGCGGGTAGCCGTCGTAAAAGTCCGCCTCGGGAGGCTCTATGCCGGCGTCCAGATAGAACTCATCGCTCATCTGGAAGGTGTGGCGGCCAAAGCGCTCGTAGGCACGATCCTGGTAGGGACGGATCATGGCAATGGTCTCGCGCGCTAGCTCGGGCTTGTCGCTATAGGACCAGCTAAAACGGTTCTGATGCTTGGTAAAACCGAGCGGCACAATGCCCAGGCTCGTGATTTGCTCGTGCTCCTCGCAAAAGCGCAGGGTTTTTTCCAGCTCCTCGCCGTCGTTCATGCCGGGGCACAGTACGATCTGCGCGTGAATTTCGATGCCGGCGGCCATGATGGCCTCGAGCACGTCCATGCCGCGCTGGGCGTTGCGGCCCATCATGCGGCGGCGGACGTCGGGGCTCACGGCATGGACCGACACGTTCATGGGGCTCATGTTGCGATGGATGACGTTTTGAACATCTTCGTCGGTGAGGTTCGTGAGCGTGACAAAGTTGCCCTGCAAAAAGCTCAGGCGGTAGTCGTCATCGCGAATATAGAGCGTTGAGCGGCCGCCCTTGGGCAGCATGGTCATAAAGCAGAACACGCAGGCGTTCACACAGGTGCGCATGCCATCGAAGATGGGACCATCGAACTCAAGACCCCAGTCCTCTCCCGGGAAGCGGTCGAGTTCGACGGGGGTGACGCTGTTGTCGCGCGGGTCGAAAACCTCGAGGTCGACGGTGTCGTCGTCGGCCTCCCAGAGCCACACGATCATGTCGGTGAGCGCCTCGCCGTTGACCGTGAGCACGCGCATGCCCGGCTCGATGCCCACATCCCACGCGGGCGATTCGGGACGCACGCTCTTTACGAGCGCGCCCTCACCCGGCTCGGGGTCGCGGCTGCGCCCGTAATCGGCCACCTCGGCGGCGTATGCGGGTACGGTCTGGTCCATGATTAGCGGCAAAGCTCCTTGATGCGCGCGACGGCGCGCTCGATGTGTTCTTGCGGGGTGGAGGCTCCGGCGGTGATGCCGATGTGGTGAGCGTCGGCAAACCATGCGGCTTCGAGCTCACTTGCCTCCTCGATATGATGCGTGCGCTCGCAGGCGTCAGCGCAGATCTGCGCCAGACGGCGGGTGTTGCCGGAGTTTTTGCCGCCCACGACGACCATGCAGTCGCAGCGGTTGGCAAGTGCGGCGGCGGCCTGCTGGCGCTCGCTCGTGGCGGCGCAGATGGTGTTGATCACGCGCAGTTCCTGCACACGCGGGGTGATAGCTGCCACGACCTCGGCGAGGTTCTGTGCGGTCTGGGTGGTCTGTACAACGAGGCCCACCTTGCCCTTGAGCGGCAGCGCATCCGCATCGGCGGCACAGCTTACGACCTGCGCATCATCGCCGGCGTGGCCCAGGATGCCCTCGACTTCGGGGTGGCCCGGCTCGCCTACGACCACCACGCGATAGCCCTCACGCACCAGGCGCTCCGCGGCAACATGGACCTTCTTTACGTAGGGGCAGGTGGCGTCGACCACGGTAAGGCCGCGCCCGCGAGCGGCATCGATCACCTGCGGTACCACACCGTGGGCGCGGATGATCACGGTGCCCGATGCGGCGTCGTCCAGGGTCTCTGCCAGACCGACGCCTGCCTCAGCAAGCTCACGTACCACGATGGGGTTATGGATGAGCGGACCCAAGGTATGGACCTGAGTGCACTCCCCTGCCTGCGGTGCAGCGGCCAGCGCCATATCGAGCGCACGCTGTACGCCATAGCAAGTGCCGGCGTGGGCGGCGATCTCGATGGTAGGCGCGGTTGCCTGGTCGAATGCAGTCGCGGCGGTGTTCGTCACGTTCTCGTTCATGGCTAGAACCTGCCCGGATGCTCGGCGCACAGATCGTCTCGCATGGAGTAGACGCGGTTCATGGCCTCGGACTCAAACCATTCCAGGCGCTCCGTTCGCTTAAGCCCGGCCGGTGCGTCGGAAAGCGAGATGGCCTTGCCGGCGCGGATCCAGCACTTCTTGGGACGCATGAGCTTTTTGCCCGCGGGCGTGATGTCGGACCAGCCACAGATGGCGAGCGGGTTGACGGGCGCCTTGCCCATCTGGGCGATGAGCGCAAAGCCGCCATGGACCTCGGGCTTGATCTCGCGCGAGCGGATGCGCGTGCCCTCGGGGAAGATCAAAACGTCCTCGCCGCGCTGCAGCGCATGCTGGGCGGCACGCAGACACTTCATGTCGGCGGTGCCGCGCTCGACGGGAATACCGCCAACACGACTAAAGGCCCAGCGTACGATCTTGCTCTTGGCGAACTCGGACTTAAAGATGGGGCGAATGCGGCGGCCGCCAAAGAACAGCGCCGTCTCCACGGCCAAGAGCTCAGCCATCGAGGTGTGGTTGCAGATGACCACGCTGCCGCGGCCGTCCTGGCGCTCAAACAGCAGATCGGCATCTTCGACCTTCCAACGCCACATGAGCTTGGAGAAGGCCCAAAGGATGGCCATGACTACGACGACGGTGCCGCGAATGAGCGCTGGGAACTCTGCGTAGGGGGCGTTGTAATAGTCCTCGGGCGTCTGCTTAAACAGGCGCATGGGCTACCTCCTTTGGTTGATGAGGTCCTCGATAATGCGGACGACCTCGTCGATGGTATGGGCGGTGGAGTCGACGTGCACGGCGTCCTCGGCGGGCACGAGCGGGGCGACCTCGCGGCTGCTGTCAAGCTTGTCGCGCTGCTTAAGGGCGTCGAGAGTCTCGTCGACCTCGGCCTCGAGCTGCTCGGCAGTAAGCGGCTGGGCGTCGTTTTGGTGACGCTGCAGCACGCGGCGGCGGGCGCGCTCGCGCGGGTCGGCGGTTAGAAACACCTTGACCTGCGCGTTGGGGAACACGACGGTGCCGATGTCGCGACCCTCGGCAACGATGTCGCGGTCCTCGGCGGCGCGGCGCTGGTGAATGAGCATGGCGGCGCGTACGCCTGGGTAGGCCGAGATTTTGGACACGTTGGCGTCGACCTGCGGGGTACGAATGGCGGCCGAAGCGTCCTGGCCGTCAATGGTCAGGCGCGTGTCCTCGCCGGTACCGTTGGTAAAGCGAATCTCGATCTGCTCGGCGAGGGCGTCGATGGCCGCCTCGTCGTCCAGGTCGATACCGCGGTCGAGCGCGGCGAAGGTGACGGCACGATACATGGCGCCCGTATCGAGCTTGTTAAAGCCCAGTTGGCGGGCGATCTCCTTGGCGATGGTGGACTTGCCGGAACCGGCAGGGCCGTCGATGGCGACGATCATGCAATGCTTCCTTTCGATGGTTGACGTGCTGGTATGGTTCGCGGGCGCTGGGGCGCGGCGGGTTGCCTAGCCTGTGTAGCGCTCGCGGTAGGTGTTGCGCTTGGGTGCGGAGCCGTGGCTGCCGTGGTGACGCATGCGGCTGGCGGGCGTGTCTTGGGGCTTGCCGCCGTTGCGCTTGGCGCTCGCCTGCTTGGGCGGGATGCCGCCGGCCTTGAGGATCTGCACCTCGCGGTCGGTGAGCTCGCGCCACGAGCCCTTGGCCACGCCCTTGAGCTCAAGGCCGGCAAAGTTGCAGCGATGCAGACGGATTACCGGATGGTGAATCTTGCTCAACATGCGCTTGACCTGGTTTTTGCGGCCCTCGCGGATGATGACCTCCACGGCGGTGGTGCCGGGCTTTACGCCTTGTGGTGCCACGGCCTCTGCCTCGCGTGCGTTGATGACGCGGCAGATCGCCGGCTGGCACAGACCGTCGTCGAGCTCGATGCCACGGCGGAGCGGGTCTAGATCGCGGTCGGTCAGCTGCCCGTCCACGAGTGCTTGGTAGGTCTTATAGACATGCTTGCTGGGGTGCAGCAGGTCCTGCGACAGGTCGCCGTCGGTGGTAAAGAGCAAAAGGCCTGTGGTGTCGCGGTCCAGGCGGCCCACCGGGAAAAGTCCCGGAAAGCGATCGCGGGGGACCAGGTCGGCCACGCAAGGGCGCTCATGCGGGTCGCTCATGGTGGTGAGGTAGCCGGTCGGCTTGTAGAGCATCAAGTACACGGCGCCCTGGTTGAGCTTGACGGGCATGCCGTCGACCTCGATATGGTCGCGGTCGACATCGACCTTGGTGCCCAGTTCGGTCGCGACCTCGCCGTTGACGGTCACGCGGCCGGCGGTCATCAGGTCCTCCGAGCCACGGCGGCTCGCCACGCCCGCGCGCGCCAAAAAGCGCTGCAGGCGCATGGTGTGCGGATAGACGGGCTGGGCGTCGGTGGCGGGTGCTGCGTTGCCCATGGCGCGCGTCTCCCCTACTTCGTTAGTCCTCGTCATGCAAATCCTCCGAGGTCTCGTCGACGACCAGAGTTTCCAAGTTCTCGACTGCCTCAACATCTTCAACATCGGTATCGAGCAGTTCGCGCTCTTCGTCCAGGTCCTCGGCCTGCTCCTCGAGCGTGGACTGAATGCTGCGGCCGCTCAGGCGCTCGCGGATAAACTGACGCGACTGCTCGTCGGGGGCAAACTGCTCCAGATCGGGCAGATCGCGGGTGGAGCGCAGACCGAACTTTTCCAAGAAGGCGTTGGTCGTGCCGTAGATGATGGCTTGACCGCGCTGAGGGTCGCGTCCGAGCTCGCGCACCAGACCTTTGTCCACGAGCGACGCGATGACGCCGTCGGAATTGACGCCGCGGATGCCCTTGACCACCTCGCGCGTCACGGGCTGGTGGTAGGCGATCACGGCCAAGGTCTCGAGCGCCGCCTGCGACAGTTTTTGCGTGTCCCAGCTCAGCACGTAGGCCTCGACCACGTCGTGATAGGCGGGATGCGTAAACAGGCGCCAGCCGCCGGCGACCTCGCGCAGCTGAAAGCCGCGGTTGGCCTCCTCGTACTCAACCTTGAGCTCGGCGAGCAGCGACGCGCATTCGCCCGGGGCGATATCCAGCGCACCTGCCAGCGCGGGCGCGCTCACCGGGTCGCTCGACACCAGCAACAGCGCCTCGAGGGCGCCTTTGAGGCTGTTTGCCTCCAGCGTGGAAAGGGTTGACATGGTTGCGGCTCCTATTCGGTGAGATCGGGGCCCTCGCCGGGCACGTATGCCTCGGCGCCCTCGACTCGATTGATGCAGATGGTTCCGAAGATCTCGTCCTGGCTCAGCGTGAGCGAGCCGCGCTTGGCGAGCTCCAGCATGGCCAAAAAGGTGACGACGAGCTGCTCGGTGGTGGCGTCGCCGTCCAGCAGCTCGCGGAAGGTGCAGGTTTGGTGTGCCATGGTAAAGCGGTCGACTGAGGCCACGGTCAGGTCGAGCGGCACGCGATGCGGCGCCACGTGCTCGGCTTCCAGCAAGAAGGTCTGGCGCTTGCCGTCCAGGTCGGCACAGATAACGGCCAGGCCGCGCAGGGTGATGCCAGCCAGATAGTCGGGCATAAGGCCTAGGAACTCGGGGTCGGGGCCGGCCACGCGCGGATGCATGCGGCTCTCGGCCTGCATCCGCGCGCCAAGGGCCGCAGCCGCGCCTTTAAACTGCTTGTAGGCAATCAGGCGCTGGATCAGAACCTCGCGCAAGGCGTCGCCGTCGAGCGTGCTGAGCTCCTCGAGGTCTTCGTCGAACTCGTCATCGTCGTCATCGACTTTGCGCGGGGCCTCCTGCGGCACCAGAGAGGCGGCCTTGATGTCCAAAAGGGTTGCTGCGACCAGCAAAAAGTCGCTCGCCACGTCCAGGTCCAGTGCCTCGATGCGTTCGGCCTCGGCAAGGTACTGCTCGGCCACCTCGCTGATGGAGATAGCGCCGATATCTACTTTTTGGCGTGTTACCAGCTGCAGCAGCAGGTCGAACGGTCCGCTGTAGACCTGCGTCGACACGCGATACGACATTTTCGACCTCCTTTGACGGCGCCTTCGCGGCGCGGTTTGGGTGCATGTTGCGACCGTTTTGCACGGTCGACCTGTAAGTTTACCTTAGATGCCGGCGATTGCGAAGTTGAGCAGCTGCTCAGCAAGCGGATACACGGTAACGTCGAAATAGCGGCCGATCACGTCGATGCCGGTCCACATGGGCAGCAGGTACAGCACAATGATGAGGATGGGCATGGCGTATTGCTGCAGGTGATAGTAGTTGTTGAGCGCCTTGCCTTTGAGGAACGGCACGATGATCGAAGAGCCATCGAGCGGCGGGATCGGGATGAGGTTGAAGAACGCGAGTGACAGGTTGACCACGATAAACGTGGCGCCGAAGTTCATGATCTGTGACGCCAGGGCAAAGGACATGCCGGTATAGAGGCTGCCATATGCCGCGTGCATGAGGGCGGCCGCGAGGCACGCGAGGACGATGTTCGACGCGGGGCCGGCCACGCTCACCAGAACCTCGTCGCGCTTGGGGTGTTTGAGGTTGTTGAGGTAGACCGGCACGGGCTTGGCGAAGGCGAACACCGGGCCGCCGGCGGCAAGCATGAGCAGCGGCAGGATGATGGTGCCAAACGGGTCGATGTGGTTGAGCGGGTTGAGCGAGACGCGGCCGCGCGAACGGGCCGTCTTATCTCCGAGTGCCCAGGCCGCGGCGGCGTGCGCGCTCTCGTGGATGACGATGCCAACAATAACGGCGACAGCGCTGGCGAGTAGGTTCATGAGGTAGCTGCTGGACATAGCGCTCCCCTAGCGGACGCGGCGCGAGGCGCGCGTGAGCAGGTAGTCGATCACAAACAGGATCACGGCGACGATGGCGTAATCCAGGCGGAACACGCCGCCAAAGGGCGACGTGATGACGCCATAGCCGGCGATGGCGCTCGGCAGTGCGCGCGAAAGCTCGACGACAAAGCCGACGATCTGCAGCTTGGCGGTGAGGCCGCTAAAACAGAGCAGCACGGTCATCGCGCTCATAAAGATGCCGCAGATGCGACAGGCGATGGCGATGATGCTCATCGCCACGGCAGCGGCCTTACGAGAGTTCACGCGCAGTCTCCTCTTCGATCTGGGTGGAAAGCTCCAACCATTCGTCCTCGAGCTTGGGCAGCTCTTGCTTAAGGCCGTTATATTCCCCCAGCGCGGCGTTGAACTTGTCTTGATCGGCATAAAGCTCTTCGCTGGCCATCAATTCCATAAGCTCGTCATAGCGGGCGCGCTTTTTGTCGAGCTCCGTCTCGATCTTCTTGAGCTGGTTACGCACGCCCTTGAGTTTTTTGTTGAGCGCTGCGCGGGCCTGAGCCTCGGCGCGCTTCTGCTCCTTGGTCTTTTTGCCCTCGGCAGGCTTGGAAGCGGCGGTGGGCGCATCGGGCTGTGCCGCGGTGACCTTGGTGGACTTGGCCGTGCCCGGCGCACTCTCCCCTGCCGCCTCGGCGGCGGCGCGGGCGGCGAGGTCCTCGCGCTTGTAGAGGTAGTAGTCGTAGTCGCCGTCGTAGACCGTGACCTTGCCGTCACGGATGTCGATCACGCGGTTGGCCACGGCGCGCACCAGGTGCTCGTCGTGGCTGATCAGCACGATGGTGCCGGGGAAGTTTTGCAGGGCGTTCTCGAGCATATCCACCGAGTCGATGTCCAGGTGGTTGGTGGGCTCGTCCAGGCACAGGAGCGCCTCGGGGGCCACGAGCATCTTGGCCAGGGCCAGACGCGCTTTTTCTCCGCCGGAAAGGACGCGGACCTGCTTCTCGATGGAGTCATTGTCGCTAAACAGGAAGGCGCCCAGCAGGCTGCGCTGCTGCGGCACGGTCCACTTGGGCGTGACGGTGTCGATCTCTTGCAGGACGGTATTGGACTCGGTCATGCCCTCGAGTGCGTGCTGGGCGTAGTAGGCTACGCCCACGTTGGTGCCTAGATCGCGGGTGCCGGTGGTGGGCGGCTCCAGTCCGGCGATAATCTTCATGAGCGTGGACTTGCCGGCGCCGTTGGGGCCGACGAGTGCCACGTGCTCGCCGCGGTAGAGCTTGAGGTCGATGTCGCTGTAGATGTGCTTTTCGCCGTAGGACTTGGAGACGCCCTCGAGCCCCACGACCATGTCGCCGGAGCGCGGCGGATCGGGGAACTTAAAGTCGATGTGCTTGTGGCCCTCGGGCAGGATGACGAGCTCCTTTTTGATCTGCTCGATCTTGCGGATGCGCTCCTGGGCCTGGGCAGCCTTGGTGGGCTTGTAGCGGAACTTGTCAACGAAGACCTGCATATGGGCGATGTCGCGCTCCTGGGCGGCGCGCTTGGCGCGCATCTGCTCCAGGTTGTCCTCGCGCTGCTTGAGGTAGCTGCTGTAGTTGCCGGTGTAGGTGGTTACGCGGCGGTTCTCGAGCGCGGCGACGTGGTCGACGCAGGCGTCCATGAAAGCGCGGTCGTGGCTGACAATGAGTACGGCGCCGTCGTAGTTGGCGATAAAGCCGCGCAGCCACTGGACGCTCTCGAGGTCCAGGTGGTTGGTGGGCTCGTCCAGAAGCAGCAGGTCGGGATGGCGCAGGAAGAGCTTTGCCAGCGCAATACGCATCTGCCAGCCGCCCGAGAACTCGGAGCACGGGCGCTCAAAGTCGGTGACCTTAAAGCCCAGGCCGGACAGGATCTTGCGGGCGTTGCTCTCGAGTTCGTAGCCGCCCAGGTGCTCAAAGCGGTCCTGGACCTGGCCGTACTCGTTGAGGAGGGCGTCGACGTCCTTGCCCTGCTCGGAGAGCTCGGTGATCTGGGCCTGCAGCTCGTTAGCGCGCTCGCCCATGCGGCGGATTTCCTTGGCGGCGGCCATGACCTCGGCGAGGATAGTGGTGTCCTTGTGCTCTAGGTTGGTTTCCTGCTCGAGGTAGCCCACCTGGCAGTCCTTTGCGTACTGGACCTGGCCAGCGTCTGGGCTGTCGATGCCCATGATGATCTTGAGCATGGTGGTTTTGCCAGCGCCGTTGGGTCCCACGAGCGCGAAGCGCTCGCCGGGGTTGATCTGGAAGGACGCGCCACTAAAGAGGACGCGCGCGCCGAAGCTTTTTTCGATCTTGTCGACCAGGAGGATCATGGTGCCGCCTTTGACCTTGTGTGCCTATATGAAAAAAGGCCCCAACTTCCGTTGGAGCCTCATTCAATGCTCGGGTGGAGACGAGGGGGATCGAACCCCTGACCTCTTGACTGCCAGTCAAGCGCTCT
>NZ_JADNDZ010000112.1 GCF_015552075.1 Collinsella aerofaciens | reverse complement strand
GACTTGCAGCGACGGACCTCAGGACACTCTTACACCACGTCTGCGCGCGCGACCAGCAATTAACACCAGATCCATCAAAACCTAAATTACGAACCTTAGATACGGCAGGAACAATAACCTTTTTGTCGGAAAGCAGGAGATAGGGACCAAAAGCCATGTCTGTCGCTGTTTCCATTTCCCTCTCACAGGCGCCAAGCATTACATACGATACATACTCAGATTTTCGACCTGGAATCATTGCGTCTACTATGCCCGATTTAAATGCCCGATCAGCGTTACTGAGTAAATAGTGTTGATGGACAATAGCATCACGGCCCTCTTGGTGCTTATCGCGCCATTGTCCAGTCCCCCAAGCCGAATAGGTGGCCTGGGTCATAAATACAGTAGAACCTTCCGAAAGATTCCAATTCAAGGGGTACGAGTAGCCGCAGACGCTATAAACTCCATCGTCGTCGGCAAAACGGTCAAGGCACTTGTCCATGTATTCAATAAAATTTGGCGAGAACTCAAGATCGTCTTCGGAGTAAATCCACCTGTCGTAACGAGGCTTTATCAAAGCCTCAATTAAGTCATGGCCATTTACACCGACCCCAAGATTAAAATCGCGCTTCACTACATTAAAGCTGTTGAATGTCGAGCCATCAAAATGATCTAATAGATCACAAACGCGATGATAGCCTTCAACATATTTATCACTTGGAGGATAATCAACAGCAATATACACGTCTGTATAAATAGCCCACCCGTTTAGTGCAAGCGAATCAAGGAGGCGTTTTAAATGTTCGTCTCGATTTAGAGTTGGAATAATAATAGGTGCGTAAATCATTGTCTACCAGCAATTCTTATATACGATGAGAAATGGTCACGAGTGTTCAGGAGGCAGAATTCCCCCGGAAAGAAGCAGCAAAGGGGCACAAATAACAATGCTAAAGACGTGTACTTCAGTAAAACCGAAAAGCAACATCACTAAAATCAGGGGCAGCTCTGATGCAAGCTGAGAATCATTCTTTTTGACACGTCTATAAACACAGCTGCAAAAGAACGCAGAGAAGCAAAGACCCAATACAAGCAATCCTGAAGCATAAGCGCAATCTAAGGTTGTGTAGTAGAACGTCCATCCATTTGCACAAATAGATTTCGTAGGGACAAAAAATTGACCAAAGAATGTAACGCCCTGATTTTCAAGACAGTAATGCCACAGAGACACTCTGCCCGTAAGCGCTTGACCCAGTGAATCGCTGTACAAAGGGCCAGCCAATAAATAGACTATGAAAAAAAAGATAATTGGCAGTATGCCAACGAGCCGCCTCAATCCGCTGCGCTCGAAAACTCTCCATTGTTTCTGGCATGCAAAGCAAACAACTGATAACACAATCAGAGCCGTGGACGTCTTGGAATCGGTAAAGAGTAGCACGGTCGCAGCTACAGCAAGGATAAGAACATAGGTACGAAATCCTATACTGTCATAGTTCAGATACATATAAGCTCCGCACATCATCATTACAAGAGCGGCCACCATATTGGGATGTGAGAAAAAGAACGTGAAACGAACGGCTGTTTCGACGCCGCTTTCCCACCTGAGTATGTACGATACGCTGCCGGAATCAAAGATTGCAGTTAGCCCGTAAACGGCTATGACAAATAGTGACAGGAACGCTGTTGTTACAAACCACAATCTCATGAGGGATTTCGAATCACCCGCAGTAGCAGCTGCTATTATGATGAGGGAAACTGATAGCGGAGCCGTCTCTCCCGATACAAAATACGTATACAAAGTCGATAGAAGAACTAGTAAGAGAGGAATTAACCTCTTACCATAGCTTTTCGACTTTGAAGCAATATGAAGCGAGAGGAGCGCTACACCCGCAAATAGCAGCTCCTTGTCAACGGCATCAGGGAAACTTATCAATGACGTTATAGATGCAAACGTCTTGACATAAATGCATATGAAACCGATAACGAAAGCGGCTGATAACTGTAGGATGTCTACCTTTGTCTTTGAAGCACCAGTTTCTCCTGTAAACGAATGTGCTACGTCGATAGTTCTAGCAACCATTGTTTTCCCACTTTCTTGCAATCACGCTCTTTGAAACCAAGGCTAACTGCAAGATGCCGTCTCGGACGCCTTTGGTCTTAATCTCGCCGATCGTCCTTCCAAGTACTTGTGCCAGCCGACGTCCCAAAATAGGTGACCAGGCGTCAACAATTTCTTTTTTGATCTTCAATTCAGGCTCAATCCAGCTACCTGAATAGTGATGAACGCTATAGGTGTTATTTTTAATGTGATATCCGCCTAAGCCGTATATGGGATTGAAATAGCAGGACGGTAGCAGCGTCCAGCCGACAGCCTTCTGCAGCCTATCTTCACGAACAAACCCATGAGCCTCGAGAACGCGAGTAAACATCTGATTAACGGTATGATCATTTAGAAAACCTGGGTCGTCACTGAATTGTGTGGAGTCATACGCATCAAGTACTTCCGCAAGCAAAGGGTTATGACGCGGTGCAACAACTATCAACCCTGTATTCACCGTTTTTGACAATTCTTCAATTGCCGAAAACGGTGAATATGTTTCACAGAGCGAAGTTATATCACGAACAAGTTCGCTCCCCAGGTCCATGTAGATCCCACCGAAGTTATAAACGGCCCAGAAGCGCACATAATCTGCTACATACGCATATTTACCGGCAGCATAGGCCGCCTTAGTCCACGGCGTTGATTCGATATCGAACAACCGCTCATCGCAACGTGTGATGCAATAGCCAGGTGCATATCTTTCCCATGAGAGAAGACATTTCTGAGCAGTCGCAGAAAGCTCCCCATCACCAAACCAACAGTAGTAAATCGTTTTAGGCGTTCTCTCGACCACTAATCCACCAACTCCTTGTAGAGTTGAACAATCGCATCTACATTTCTCTTAACGTTAAATCTTCCCGAAATAGTCGACCTGCCGGCGCGACCGATGCTCAAACGAAGGTCCTCAGAACCCATCAACGTGCACAACAGCCCTGATAGTTTTGATTCATCATCGACAGGCATAAGGTAGCCATTTACTCCATCCCTGATGACCTGTGGAATACCTCCAACCGAAGTTGCGATCGTCGGAATACCTCGCGCCATAGCTTCGAGCACGCTCATAGGCATGCCTTCGTTTTTCGAGGGCAGACAGTGCACAGCAGCGTGCTCGAAAAGGGCCTCACGCTCGTCGCCCGTGACCCAGCCGCAAAACTCACATCGGTCGGCAATGCCGAGCTCCTCAGCCAGCCGTTTATTCTTCTCGACCTCGCCGTCACCGCCAAAGACGACCTTCGTCTCCGGGAAGCGCTTCAGCACTTCCCTTGATGCGAACAAGGCGAGCATGGCTGGTTTGGGACTTTAACACCGTTATGAACAACGTGAATTAACTCTGGATCACAAACGTTTTCAGCAAAGTAGTCACGCCACTCTTCCGACAGAACCACAACTCGGTCGGCGATAGCAAATGTCTTCCTTACGTCAGAACGATAGACGTATCCGCTCTCTTCAAAGGCCTTCTTAAACTCCCCGTCGTGGTCGTGCAGTATCACCTTTTTGCCAGCTTTATGGGCCATACGAGCCATAATTGACTTACGTTTGTAGGAGCCACGGGCGCTAATGTGTAAATGAATGATGTCATAGGATGGCATGATCATCGCATAGCGAATCAACGCTCGGGAAAATGCGACGGATTTACCGAGCTTTGAGGAACCGATGCCCGTCCCCAGGTACTCAAAGGCATCGCATGCCTCAGGGAGACCTGCGTCTAGATAACCTTTCACGACTGAGACGATTCCGCCGTGAAGAGAGAGATCGGGTCCGACCATCAACACCTTTGCATGGACGTGCGGATAACCTTTAGTCATTGATTTCCTCTTACCGAAAGCTTAGACGGCGAGCTGGAAGCCCCCCCCCAGATTGAAAACTCCGGGCCAACGTCTTTTGTCACTACCGTACCGGCAGCAATCACACAATGGTCGGCAATTCTAACGCCCTTAAGAATCGTTACGCCGCTGCCAATCCATACATCATTGCCGATGACGACATCTTGGTCATTCTCTGGAAGCTTGTCCGACTCATCAAGCGTCATCATGGGTCGGTCGAGAACATCTGTACGATGATCTCCAGTAATAATTGTGAGATGAGGGCCGCTCATGACGTAATTGCCGATATGAATCTTCGCACGGGTCGTCAGAAACGTTGCTCCTGGGCCAATATATACATCATGTCCCATGTAAATATTTTCAATCCCCTGAATTTCGCTACGACGACCGATGGTTACGTTTTTACCGCATGATGCAAAGGAGCGACGTAGGGCAGGGAGCAAGAGCAGTTTGTTATAAGCTCGCGAGATACCATCAAGCAATCTGTACCCAGCGCCCATGGCTAAGATTTCCTCCACACCATCTTGTCCACGACCCCGGTGTAGCTCTGGATGATCTTGACGACCTTGGTGGACACGGTCTCGTCGGCGTAGTCGGGAACGGGCGCCTCGGGCAGCGACCCCTCCGCGTCGAGCTCGACGGCGGTGCGGACGGCCTGCAGCAGGCCGCGCTCGCTGATGCCGGCCAGCGTGAAGCACGCCTTGTCCAGGGCCTCGGGGCGCTCGGTGGAGGTGCGGATGCACACCGCCGGGAACGGATGCCCAACGCTCGCGAAGAAGCTGGACTCCTCGGGAAGGGTGCCGGAGTCGGAGACAACCGCGAAGGCGTTCATCTGCAGGCAGTTGTAGTCGTGGAAGCCCATGGGCTCGTGCATGCGCACGCGCGGGTCGAGCTGGAAGCCCGTGGCCTCCAGGCGCTTGCGGGAGCGCGGGTGGCAGGAGTACAGGATCGGCATGTCGTACCTCTCGGCCAGCGCGTTGATCGCGGTGAACAGGCTCGTGAAGTTCGCCTCGGTGTCGATGTTCTCCTCGCGGTGGGCCGAGAGCAGCATGTACTTCTTCGGCTCCAGGCCGAGCTCGGAGAGGACGTCGGACGCCTCGATCTTGTCCAGGTTGGCGCGCAGGACTTCGGCCATGGGAGATCCCGTGACGTAGGTGCGCTCCGGGGCGCAGTCGGTGTCCTTGAGGTAGCGGCGGGCGTGCTCGGAGTAGGCCAGGTTGACGTCGGAGATCACGTCGACGATGCGGCGGTTGGTCTCCTCGGGCAGGCACTCGTCCTTGCAGCGGTTGCCCGCCTCCATGTGGAAGATGGGGATGTGCAGGCGCTTGGCCGCGATGGCGGACAGGCAGCTGTTGGTGTCGCCCAGGATCAGCAGCGCGTCGGGCTGCACCTGGACCATCAGCTTGTATGAGGCCGCGATGATGTTGCCCACGGTCTCGCCCAGGTCGGAGCCCACGGCGTCCAGGTAGACGTCGGGGTCGGCGAGCTCCAGGTCGCGGAAGAATATGCCGTTGAGCGTGTAGTCGTAGTTCTGCCCGGTGTGCGCCAGCAGGCAGTCGAAGTGGCAGCGGCACTTCTTGATGACCTCGGACAGGCGGATGACCTCGGGGCGGGTGCCCACGATGATGAGCAGCTTCAGTCGGCCGTCGTCCTTGAATGCGATATCGGAATAGTCCTTGCCCATGCGGCTAGACCTCCTCGTAGTAGGTGTCGGGGTTCTCGGGGTCGAAGGGCTCGTTGGCCCACATGACCGTCACGAGGTCCTCGGTGTCGGACAGGTTGGTGATGGAGTGCGTGTAGCCGGGGACCATCTCCACGGCGCGCATGTCGGAACCCGAGACGGTGTACTCGTCGACGGGGAACGGGTTCCCCTCGGCATCCTCCCCTACTTTCCTCAACTTGATGGACGCGGTGCCGGAGACCACCAGGAACCTCTCCCACTTGCTCATGTGCCAGTGGTTGCCCTTGGTGATGCCGGGCTTGCTAACGTTGATCGAGACCTGGCCGCGCTCCGGCGTGCGCAGGAACTCGGTGAACGAGCCGCGGCCGTCGACGTTGGGCCTGAGGCCGTAGGCGAAGTTGCCCGGCTCGTAGTAGGACAGGAACGTGCTCCAGAGCTTCTTGGAGAAGGAGCCCTCCGAAAGGTCGGGCACCGAGAGCGTCTCACGGCTGTCTCGGAAAGTGCCCAGCAGGTAGACGATCTCGCCCAGGGTCTTCACGTCGGTGTCGGGGACGTAGCAGAACTCCTCGCCCTCCACGCGCTCCAGCCCGTCGTAGCCGCAGCGGTGCTCCTCGCCGAGCAGCGCGCCCAGCATCTCGCCGACGAGGTCGTCGATGTAGAGGAGCTCCAGCTCCACCGAGGGGTCGTTCACGGTGTAGGGGCGTCCGTTCGCGATGGCGTCGCAGAAGGTGGCCACGGCGGAGTTGTAGCGCGGCCGGCACCACTTGCCGTAGAGGTTGGGGAAGCGGTAGATGAGCACCGGCGCCCCCGTGCGCTCCGAGTACTCGCGGAACAGGCCCTCCCCCGCCAGCTTCGACTCGCCGTAGACCGAGCCCTCGAAGCGGCCCGACAGGCTCGCCTGCGCGGAGCTGGAGAGCATGACGGGGCACTTGTTCCCGTGGCGCTCGAGCGTGTCGAGCAGCGTGGAGGCGAACCCGAAGTTGCCCTCCATGAACTCCGCCTGGTCCTTGGGGCGGTTGACGCCCGCCAGGTTGAAGACGAAGTCGGCGCGGGAGCAGTACTCTTCCAGCTCCCCGGGAGTCGAGTCGATGTCGTACTCCATGACCTCGAGGGGAAGGAGTTGCTGGTATTTGGCGCGGCGGTCCTTACCGTCCCTTATGTTCTTCAGCGCGCAGCAGAGGTTCCTCCCTACGAAGCCCCTCGCGCCGGTGACGAGGACGCGCACCCTACTGCACCGCCTCGTGCTCGCGGCCCTCGAGCGCCAGCTGCACGTACTCGGCGGTCTTGATCTTGGCGATGGTGCCCGCCACGTCGAGCCTCTCGGTGTTGTGGGAGGTGTAGGACTCGTCTGCCTGGGTCTCCACCTCGCCGTCCACGACGAACTTGTCGTAGTTGAGGTCGCGCGAGTCGCAGGCCACGCGGTAGTAGCCGCCCATGTCCTCGGCCCTCAGTCGCTCCTCGCGGGTCATGAGGGTCTCGAAGAGCTTCTCGCCGTGGCGGGTGCCGATCACCTGCGTGCCCACGCGCCCGAAGACCTCCTGGACGGCCTCGGCGAGGTCGCCGATGGTGGACGCCGGCGCCTTCTGGATGAACAGGTCGCCGGGGTTGGCGTGCTCGAAGGCGAACTGCACGAGGTCCACCGCCTCGTCCAGGTTCATGAGGAAGCGGGTCATGTTGGGGTCGGTGACCGTGAGCGGCTCGCCCTTGCGGATGCGGTCGATGAACAGCGGGATGACGCTGCCGCGCGAGCACATGACGTTGCCGTAGCGGGTGCAGCAGATGGTGGTGCGGCCGGCGCCGTTGCGGGCGTTGGCGTAGATGATGGACTCCATCATGGCCTTGGACTTGCCCATGGCGTTGATGGGGTAGGCCGCCTTGTCGGTGGACAGGCACACGACGCGGTCCACGCCCTCCTCGATCGCTGCGTGGAGCACGTTGTCAGTGCCGATGACGTTGGTGCGCACGGCCTCCATGGGGAAGAACTCGCAGGACGGCACCTGCTTCAGGGCGGCGGCGTGGAAGATGTAGTCCACGCCGTGCATGGCGTCGCGCACGCTCTGGGCGTTGCGGACGTCGCCGATGAAGAAGCGCACCTTGGAGGCGAGCTCCGGGGACTTCTCCTGCAGGCGGTGGCGCATGTCGTCCTGCTTCTTCTCGTCGCGCGAGAAGATGCGGATCTCGCCCAGGTCGGTGTTCATGAAGTGCTTGAGCACGGTGTTGCCGAACGAGCCGGCGCCGCCCGTGATCATCAGGGTTTTGTCTTTAAAGGTGGTCGAATCGTTCATCTATTTGCCTTCCATACGTTTGGCCTTTGTAAACTGGTAAAAGAGAAATTTCGTATTAGTTACGAGGTATCGTTTGAAAAGCCGCTTCGGCTCTTGAATAAGTCTGTATAGCCACTCGAGACTCAGGTTTTGCATCCACATCGGCGCCTCTGGCACCACGCCGGCGAGAACGTTGAACGCTCCGCCAACACCGATCATCAACGGTTGCGGCCCTCCCTTGAGCTCGTGCATAAGAACTTCTTGACGGGGCGCGCCAAGAGCAATCCATGCGAAGTCTGCATCCGAATCAGCGATACGTCGCGAAAGGTCTCGCTTCTCGCTGTCGGAGAGCGGTCGGAAAACCGAAGGCTCCATGCCAGCGATTTCCAGGCCTGGATATTCCTCTTGAAGTGAATTTTTGAGAGCGTCGAGATTCTTCTGCTCGTTACCGTAGAAGTAATGGCTCCATCCTTGCTGCAAGGAAATATTGAATATCTCTCGCATCAGATCGGGTCCAGTTACACGCCCCATAGACTCTATTGTTTTACGTCCGACGACAGATAAAGGCTTGCCGTCGGGAACGGACATGAGGGAGTCAGCTTGGCAGGCCCAATAGGAAGGGTCGTCATGGGCCATAACCGAGGTATGAGCATTGGAAACGCAAATATATTCGCCGTGTAGCTCATCTATATGGCGAGTGAGAAACTCGACACACTCAGACATATTGGTTCCCGTGATCGGAACATCGATTACGGGAACGCGCTTGAGCTCAACGAATTTAGAATAGTCCTGAAGCATTAGCACGCACCCTTACCGGTGATGACCTCGATCACCGTGAGGACAACGATCTTGAGGTCGGTAAAAATGCCCCGGTTGGCGATGTACTCCAGGTCTCGGCGGACCATGCCGTCGAACCCGGTCGAATTGCGCTCCGTCACCTGCCACCAGCCGGTGATCCCGGGCTTCACGGCCAGGCGCTGCAGGTCGTACTCGGTGTACTCCGCCACCTCGTTCGGCAGAGGCGGGCGCGGGCCGACGACGGACATCTGGCCCAGGAACACGTTCAGGAACTGCGGAAACTCGTCAATGGAGTGCTTTCGGATGAACTTGCCAATCTTGGTGACGCGCGGGTCGTCCCTCATCTTGAACATGGCGCCGGCGATCTCGTTCTGCCCCTTGAGCTCGACGAGGCGCTTGTCGGCGTCTTTGAACATGCTGCGGAACTTCCACATGCGGAAGGTGGAAAGGCTGCCGTCGCGGTGGGTCTGGCCCACGCGGATCTGGCTGTAGAACGGGTTGCCCTCGCTCTCCAGGCGGATGGCGGCAGCGAGCACAAGGCTGGGTATGGCGATGACGGCCAGCACGCAGCCGCTGAACACGATGTCGAAGGCGCGCTTGACGGTGCGGTAGGCCAGGCGCGTGCGGTCCCAGTCCTTCACGGCCTGCATGGCCTTGTAGCGCATGCTCGAGTCGCCGCCGCTCATGGCTTGGGCAACCAGCAAGGCCCCTACCGGCGCTTCTACTGAATTTTCAGTTTTGTCTGACACTATTTCCTTCAAGTCAACGTCCCCGCCCCCGGGGATCCTCCCTGTCCCGTTAAACAGTCGCCTGCAGCTAGGCGATCGCCCTTTTTAGGTTTCGCATTACGCGCTGCTCGGCTGAAAGCACGGCAAGGCCAACGCGCGTAGTTACGCGTCGGCCGCACAGATCGAGCTCCAAATAAGCAGTGCTCTTTCGTCTGTTAATGGTTTTGATAAGCCCTTCGTGGCCCAGCAGCGGACCCGCCGTCACTACGACCTTGTCGCCGTCCTTTAAGGCCTCGCTCATAGGAACTACGCGGTCTCCCTTATGCGTAAAGCTACCAATAAGCTGGACCTCTTCTTGTGCTAGCGGTACAAACCGACCGTCCTGGGATAACACCCGGGCAAAGTCGTCCATGCGCAGCAGATACTGTTGCACGGTGCGGGGATCTGCCGTATCGCAGTTAAGATATCCGGGAAAGAGCGGCTTGGTCGTATTGACCCATTCGCCGTGTACTTTGATCTCGGTTTGAAATTGGGGATAAAAGAGCTCCTGCATGGCACCTGTCGGCACCACGTGCTCAATGCGCTCGCGCATTACGTCTTCGCGACCGTTAATGACCTGGATCACATACCACACGAGCACCACCCCCTTGCTGTCTTACGTGTGGCTCACGGGGTTTGGGTATGGCTTCGCCAGGGCGCTTGTGCGCGAAGGCGCTCCATATTCAAACCCTGAGCCCAGTTAGACAAGCACGTGGCTCTGCCCCACCGTGAACGGTATGTATGAGTGCAGTGGCTAGAGTCGCGGACGTGTATCGCAAAAATGACCGCGACTCCAGCTGGCTACGTGCAGCCCAGTCAAGCGGGTACAAAACTGGACCGCACGCAAACAGCTGCAGGACTGCTGCGAATTGTCATGAAATATCGATTCAAAAGAACAACTTGCACATAGACAAGAACAAAACCATTCAATGCGATACGCATGACAACGCTATTGGAGCTCGTGGTTTTTCTGGCACCGCCGTTACGGCCGGATGCTGATCGACCCTGTGCTTTGCGGCTTGTTGGAGCCATGAGCACAGTTGAACCCATGTAACGTTAGCTATCCTAGCACAGCAGGTGACCCATACGTTTTGGGGTGTGTTGAGCAACATATTGTTTATTTGCCGTGGTTAAGGGGGATATTGTGCCGTCTTGCACGCATTGCCGCAGGTTTATGGGGGTGTACGGGTTGGTGAATACTGCCTGAGTTGTATAGCTGGCGGCGTGAATTGCTCAAACTATTATGTTTGGCTAACAAACTTTGTACAAAACCGGGAAGGTAATTGCGCAACTTTTTGGGGTGTAGTTGTCGCAAATTTTGCGACAACTACTGCTGACGGCGAACTTGAACAGGAAAGCAATTTGCATATTTTGCAAAAATGCAGTTCAGACCACTTAATATCGTATGCAAATAAAAAAGGCCACTCGATTGAGTGGCCTTACATTCACGATGGTGGAGACGAGGGGGATCGAACCCCTGACCTCTTGACTGCCAGTCAAGCGCTCT
>NZ_JADNDZ010000111.1 GCF_015552075.1 Collinsella aerofaciens | reverse complement strand
GACTTGCAGCGACGGACCTCAGGACACTCTTACACCACGTCTGCGCGCGCGACCCAGATAAGCTGCCGTATCTCCTCAAGTGTTCATTAAAGGAAGACCTTGATGCGAATAAGTCTCATTAAGATCTTCTTTTATTAACGATAATAATGTAGCTACAACGGTAACAGTACTCATATTTGCCGTAT
This sequence comes from Collinsella aerofaciens, assembly GCF_015552075.1. GTDB lineage: Bacteria > Actinomycetota > Coriobacteriia > Coriobacteriales > Coriobacteriaceae > Collinsella > Collinsella aerofaciens_Y. The sequence goes on along the minus strand of NZ_JADNDZ010000111.1, from coordinate 15,329 downwards.
TTTGGCCACAGTCCTTCGGAGAGTCCTCGAAAATAGTCCCGAGCCGGCACTTGGGGACGTTCCTATAATGTCGGCACTTAGGAACGTCCCCAAGTGCCGACACCGCGTCTGCCTGCGGCGGCCGCGCGCCGCTGCGTCGCTCCGCATCCTTGCGGGTTCGGATCCCTCCGCCTGGCGGCGTTGGCTCGATTTGCTTGACGTGAGGGGCTCTTGGCTGGTGTGGGACGGAGGGATTCCGCGTCCGCCTGGTCGGCGGCCGCGCCCCGCTGCGTCGCTTCGCTCCTTGCGTGCTGCGCTGGAAAACGCTTCGCGTTTCCTCAGCTCCGCACCCTTGCGGGTTCGAATTCCTCCGCTTGCCCACAAGAAAGCGCCCTGGGCCGTTATGGGCTTAGGGCGCTCAGTTTTAATGGCTGGGACGGAGGGATTCGAACCCCCAACAGCCGGCACCAAAAACCGGAGTTCTACCGTTGAACTACGTCCCAATGTGTGGTGTTGCCCAAAAGCAACTCGTCTAGTTTACCTAATCTGCGAGGGCATCGCAAACGCCGTCGAGTAGGCGTACGGCGAGCGTCTGCGCGTCGCTGGCCGTGAAGGTGCCGTTGTAGCGCGTCATGCCCGTGAGCTCAATGCGAATGCGAGCCGGCTTCTGCTGCGCGGCGACATTGGCAGTGCGGATGCGCTGGGCCAGGTTGTGACACTCGGCGAGGGCAATCGTGGCGCGCGGTGCGGCGTCGGCGGGCAGCTCGTCGCTTGCGATTTCGAGCACCAGGTCAACGTCGGTTGGGACCTCGGAGTCGCAGAGCATCATGCCGCTGTTGTCGGTCGTTGCCGTGGCGATATTCCACATGCGCGACGCAACACTGCGCGCGATGGGGTCCTCGCCGATAACGGCAATCTGGAAGCGCTCGAGCACGTTGGCGGCGCGAGCAAAACCGATGCGGGACTCGGCTTCGGTGACCGAGGGCTTGCCCTCCCACACATGGTGCAGGCGGTTGATGTAGGCGTAGGTGTCCTGGAAGGCCATGCCGTCGGCAAACAGGCCGACATTTTCCTGGAACTGCTGCAGGGCGGCCTCGGTATGCGGACCAAAGTAGCCGTCGTCTTCGCCACAGGCAAAGCCCAAAACGTTGAGAGCGCGCTGCAGGGCCTGCACATCGGCGCCATGGAAATTGGGCATGCGCAGATAGAGGGTGCGGTCGCCCAGCTTATACGAAGCGTCTACAAGGGCGCTCCAACAGGGGATATCGACGGCATGACCGGCAGCAAGGCCGCTGTCGAGCCTGAAGGTGCTGACGGCCTGCTCAGTGGTGGCTCCAAAGTACTTGTCGGTGACTTCGGCGGCATCAATCGTGTAGCCGAGCTGCAGGAGACGAGACTGCACGTCCTCGACGGCTGCTCCTTGCATGCCCGTTGTAATAGGTTCCATGAACGAACCCCTTTCGGCGTACCATTCGTACTATTTGAGCGTCTGTCGGATAGACAACGCAAAGGGATGCATAAACATGCACTCAACAGTGTAGCAAGTTGTGCCTAAATACGCTGCTGACAGGTTTTATAACCCCCGTTAGTTAAGGCGCTCCACAAAGAAATCTGCCATGGAGAGGAACAGCTCGCGTGCGTGCGGATCAAGCTCAACGTTCTCGATGGCCGCTTTGGCCTTAGCGGTCAGGTCGAGCGCGTAAGTGTGGGCGTAATCGATAGAGCCGGTCTCCTGGAAGATCTCCACGGCGCGTGCGAGCTGCGCGGGATCATCGGTGCCCGAGGAAAGAATCGCCTCGACCTCGTCGTGGTGGCGCTCATCAGAGAGGGCGTGTACGGCGACAAGCGTGCGCTTGCCCTCGGTGATGTCGGTGCGGAAGTCCTTGTTGGCGGCTTCCTTAGTGCCGACAAGGTTGAGCAGGTCGTCCTGAATCTGAAAGGCAAGGCCTGTGTGTAGGCCAAAGGCGCGCAGCGCTCCGATTTGCTCATCGCTGCCGCCGCCGATAATGGCTCCGGCGGCAAGCGGCGTGGCTCCGCTGTAAAACGCGGTCTTGTGCGTCGCCATGTCCAGGTAGTCATCAACCGAGATATCAAAGCGCCCGTCACGGACCCAACCCAGGTCGAGTGCTTGACCCTCAATGGTGCGGACGATCATCTCGGTAAGCTCGTGGAGCACGCGCAGCTTCACGTCGGACTCCAGCGTAGGGTCGTCGAGAACCGTCTTGGTGACCATGGTGAGCGCCAGGTCGCCACAATTGATGGCAAGGCCCGTGCCCTCGGTAAGGTGCATACAGGGCTTGCCTCGACGAAGCTGTCCGTTGTCGGCGATGTCGTCGTGGATCAGCGCGCCCGACTGGAAATGCTCGATAGCTGCCGCGGCGCTGCGGGCGCTCTCAAAGCTGCCGCCCACTGCGGTTGCGGCGAGCATGCAGATAAGCGGGCGGTGGCGCTTGCCGGCGTTGGCCGTAAAAGCCGAGAGCGGCGCGTACAGGTAGCGCTCGATATCGGCAGAGGTCGCCTGTCCGTCAAAGAACGTGGCCAGATAGTCGTTAATCTGGTCAAAGTGTTGGGCTAAAAAGCTGGTAAACGGACTGGACACGGGTTCTCGCATTCTTTCTGAGGTTGCATTGATGCAATATGCAGACAACATATTGCCACATCAGGGCGTTTGGCGCGGCAGTTTTGGCGATTTAGGACAACGGGCGTGCGTTTGATGGAGTGTGCCTAAATCAGCCTAAAATGCTCGAGCGCCGCAACGACACCGTCGTGATCGACGGTGTCGGTCACGTAATCGGCCTTATCCTTGAGATAGTCTGGTGCGTTGCCCATGGCGATACCGACATCGACGGCGTTCATCAGCGAGATGTCATTGCTGGCGTCGCCAATGCCGTATACGGTTCCGTGGTGGGGATCGAGGGCGTCGAGTACAGACTGGATGCCCCCGCGCTTCGTGCATTCGCGGGGCGAGATTTCGGTTACCTCGAGTTCGAGCTCGTTAAAGCACAGCAGCGGCTCAAGTGTCTTATCTTGAGCGATGTGGTTGGCGAGCGATGTAGACATCAAGATCTTGTAGACACTGTAATGTTGCAGCTGCGTGACTGCGTCGCCCAGGGTGCGCGCGTATCCGGGGGCATCGGGGGCATCGGCACTCATGCGCACGACGCCGTTGAGGCCCTCAAAGCGGATGACCTCGCCCGATTGCTCAAGATAGGGGGCAAGATGCTGCAGCATGCTGGGTGTCATCGACAGATCGCGAATTGCGTGTCCGTCGATCTCGGCGTAACCGCCCGCAAGACAGACGATGCCGGTCCAGGGCAGCTCAAGAAGTTTGGGGTGGATGCAGCTGAGGGTGCGCCCTGTGCAGATGAAGGCCATGTTGCCGTTGGCGACAAACTCGCGGATTGCCTGCGAAACCGCCTCGTTGGGATAGGGGGAGAGGTCCCGCTCGTCTTCGGGAAGGTCTTGGGCGAGCCTGGGGTCTTGCCAGGCGAGCGTTCCGTCGATATCGAAGAAGCAAATATCGCCGCGCTTATGGGCTGCGCTGGCGGCAGGGGAGGCCGAGGCGGTGGGCACAAATCCCGGCTCGAGGCCCATGATCTGGTCAAAATGCTCTTTAACGCGGGGAACGGAGATGCCGATGATCACCTGGGCGGTCTTGCCCGTAATGATGAGGCCCTTGGCGCCCGCCGCGACAAACGCCGCGTTATCTGCAACGATGGAAGGGTCTGCGACCTCGACGCTCAGGCGCGTGGCGCAGTTGGTTGCGCCCACAATATTGCCAACGCCACCTAAAAGCTGAATTGCCCGCTCAGCGAGGACGTGATCTTGATCGGATCGACTATTGACCTCGTCATTGGGAGATTGCTCTTTGGCAAAGCCGCTTCCCGTTAAATGATCGATTGCCGCGCGATTGGCGACATGATCCTCGCGGCCCGGTGTCTTAAGGTCATAGATCAAGATGAGTGCTCGAAAACTAACAAAAAAGATGAGGCTAAAGGCAAGGCCGATACCGAGTGCCAAAAGATAGGCACCGGCATGCGTGCGCATGAGCGGAATAAAGTTGAAGGCTGCCATCTCCATGAGGCCGCCCGAGAAGATGCCGACGATGCCAAAGAGATTCATGGTTGTGGCAAGGCAAGACGATAAGACGGCGTAGAGAAAAAAGAGCCCGGGGTGGGTGAACATAAAGAGAAACTCGAGTGGCTCGGTAACGCCGCAAACCACCGAGGCGATGATGGCGGGAACAAGGATGACCCTGAGGCCGGCGCGGCGCTCTGGTTTTGCGGTGGAGTAGAACGCGGCTGCGATGGCGGGAAGGCCAAAGAGCTTGACCCAGCCGGTGGCGGTAAAACCGGCCCACGGCGCAAGTTCATTAAGGGGGCGCGTGCTATGGGAGAGGATGGGGAGCAAGCTGCTCCACGTGGCGTAGATGCCGTCGTTAATGACCAGGTTGTCGTAGTAGATCGGCATGTAGAGCAGGTGGTGCAGCCCCATGGGCTCGAGCGCTCGCTCCAAAAGCACAAAGATGCCCACGCCAAAGGGGCCGACGCTCGTAAGTGCATGGCGCAGCGTTTCGGTCACAGCGTATACGAAGGGCACGATGGCGGCCGAGATGGCGGCAAGGGCGAACACGGCAAAAAAGCTGATGAGGTAGACCAGCGAGGAGCCCGAGAAGGTACCGAGCCAATCGGGAACCTTGGCATCGTAGAAACGGTCATGGATGGCGACGACGGTTGCCGACACCGCCAGCGGGCCGATAATGCCGGTGTCGAGCGTCTTGATGCCGTCGATGATGGTGATGCCGCTGGCGGAGGTCAAAGACGACGGGTACTTAAGTCCAAGATTGTCTTCGCTCAGCTTAATGATTTCGCTCAAAAAGAAGCAATAGGCAAAATAGGCGACGAGAGCCTCGAGGCAGCAACGAGCCGGTTGTTTTTGGGCAAGGCCGATGGGCAGCGCTACGGCAAAAAGGAGCGGGAGGCGTTTAAAGACCGTCCACGAGCCGCGTTGGATGATGGTCCAAAAAGCGTACCAAGGGGTTCCGTATACGGCGAGATCGCCGACGATGTCCGCAGTCGTTGCGAGAGCGGAGACGCCGACCATGAGGCCTGATATAGAAAACAGCATGGCGGGCGCGAACATTGCCCCGCCAAAGCGTTGGATTTTTTGCAGCATGTTCTGCCTTCCGAATATCGAGGCGCGTTGCGCGTGGGGAAACGTTTAAACAATGGATTCATTGTAGAGGACCGGACGATTGTCGTACCGGCAGTTTTGAGCGAAACCGATTTGGGCATGACAGAAACCGTCAACGGTTAAATCCTGTCGCTTTACCGATATTCAGTTTAAACAACTTTAAGAAATGCTATCGTGCCTAGCCGGTAATGAACAATGTAGAGGTGAAACAATGCCAAAAGCGATATACGAAGGAATCTACCGAGAAATACGCTCGCGCATCATTAATGGGACCTATGCGTTTCAGGAGATGCTGCCAACCGAAGCCGAACTGACCGCGGAATTTGGCTGCACGCGCAATACCGTCCGCCGCGCTTTGAGCATGCTGGCCGACGGGATGTTTGTGCAGCCCATACACGGCAAGGGCGTGCGCGTTATTTGGCTTAAGGGCGAAACCGACATGTTGGGCGCACTCGAAGAGGTTGAGTCGTTTGGCGAGTTTGCAAAGCGCAACAATGCCGTTGCATCGACGGACGTTAAGTCTTTTGAACATCTGGTCTGCACCGAGCAGCTCTCTCGTCGCCTGGGCTTTAGGGTGGGCGAGGAGCTTATTCGCGTAGTGCGTGTCCGAAGCCTCAACGGCAACGCGCGCCAAGTGGACCATGGCTATTTTTTGGCGTCGATCGCCAAGGGCCTGACCCCCGAGATCGCGGCAGATTCTATTTACGGCTATCTGGAGCACAAACGCGGCGTCAAGGTGATGGCGAGTCGCCGTACAGTGAGCGTCGAGCTTGCCAACGATGAGGACTGCAGCTACTTGGACCTTGGCAAATACAACTGTGTCGCCGTCATGGAGAGCCAGTCATACACCTCGGATGGCATTTTGTTCGAGGTCACGCATGCCCGCACGCATCCTGAGATCTTCCACTACCGCGTTAACTCTAAGCGATAGCCGGCTAGCTCGCAGCCTGACGAGGCTCATGCCCTCAAAGAGAAAACGCCCGGTCAAACCGACGATGCATCGGCTTGACCCGGCGTTTTCTCTGCATTCGATAACAAATAATTGTTTATACAAAACTTGTCAAGTATCAAGTTGAAATTACCGTTCACCGAAGTTTTTCTACCGCTCTTGTAATACTTGTTCAAACAACTAGTCAAATAGCGTATTGTACAAATCAGCAAAAGGGGCAAAGTCCCCGAGGCAATCTCCGAAGGCGGCGGCAAAGGGTGCCGCCACGGTGTGAAAGGGTGGATTGTAATGAAGAACGAAATGAGCAGAAGGCAGTTCCTGGGCTTTGCTGGTTCCGCGGCTGCGGTTCTTGGTCTGGGTCTCGTGGGTTGCGGCGGTTCTGCCGGCTCCGGCTCCTCTGCTTCTGGTGACGCTGCCGAGGTCTACTTCCTCCAATTCAAGCCCGAGGTCGACAAGGAGTGGAAGGAAATCGCCAAGGCCTATAAGAAGGAGAAGGGCGTCGAGGTCAAGATCGTGACCGCCGCCTCCAACACCTACGAGGAGAAGCTCAAGTCCGAGATGTCCAAGAGCTCCGCTCCGACCCTGTTCCAGGTCAACGGCCCCACCGGTCTTAAGAACTGGAAGGATTACTGCGCCGACCTGTCCGATACCAAGCTCCGCGGTGAGCTCATTGACGACTCCCTGGCTCTGCAGTCCGACGGCAAGGATGTGTGCATCGACTGGGTTCAGGAGAGCTTCGGCATTATTTACAACAAGCAGCTGCTCGAGAAGGCTGGCTACAAGGCCGAGGACATCAACTCCTTCGACAAGCTGAAGGCTTGTGCCGACGACATTCAGGCCCGCAAGGACGAGCTTGGCATTGAGGGTGCCTTCACTTCTGCCGGCATGGATGACTCCTCCAGCTGGCGCTACACCACCCACCTTGCCAACATGCCGCTCTACTACGAGTTCGAGAAGGAGCACAACCAGGAGGACGACGAGATCAAGGGTGAGTTCCTCGACAACTACAAGCAGATCTTCGACCTGTACATCACCGACTCCACCTGCGATCCTTCGCAGCTTGCTTCCAAGACCGGCGACGACGCCACCAACGAGTTCGCAACCGGCAAGGCCGTCTTCTACCAGAACGGCTCTTGGGCCTACTCTGACCTCGTCAAGGCCGGCATGACCGACGATCAGATTGGCATGATGCCCATCTACATCGGTGTTGACGGCGAGGAGAACCAGGGCCTGTGCTCCGGCGGCGAGAACTACTGGTGCGTCAGTTCCCAGGCTTCCGAGGATGCCCAGAAGGCCACCGAGGACTTCATGTATTGGTGCGTCACCGCTGACACCCCGACCAGCATCATCGCCGACAAGATGGGTCTGACCGCTCCGTTCAAGAGCGCCAAGGAGACCACCAACGTCTTCTCGCAGCAGGCCGTTGCCATGGCCAAGGACGGCAAGAAGACCGTCGCTTGGGACTTCGTCTACATTCCCTCCGAGGAGTGGAAGAAGAACCTCAAGCAGGCTCTGATTGCCTACGCTGCCGATAACAGCAAGTGGGACGGCGTCAAGAACGCCTTCGTCGATGGCTGGAAGACCGAGAAGGCCGCTTCCGAGTAAGCAGTTGCTGCCCAAGCTATCTGATTAGCGACAGGGGGCGGGCAGACGTTGGTTTGCCCGCCCCCTGTATATTGAAAGGACCCTTTTTATGGGCAAAGCACTCAAGCGCTGGTGGCCGCTCTTTATGCTGCCCACGTGCCTGGCGTTTATGATCGGGTTCGTGATCCCTTTTATCCAGGGCTTCTATCTCTCGTTCTGCCAGTTTATTATCATTAGTAACGCGCACTTTGTCGGTATCGAGAACTACGTGCGCGCGCTGTCCGATCCGCAGTTCTCCACGTCGTTCTTCTTTACCGTGGCGTTTGCCTTCCTGTCGACGGTGCTCATCAACGTGATCGCCCTCGCCATCGCGCAGGCGCTCACCCGCAAAGCGCTCAAGGGCACCAACATCTTCCGTACGATCTTCTTTATGCCTAACCTGATCGGCGGCATCGTGCTGGGCTACATTTGGCAGATTCTGATCAACTGCCTGCTCTCCAACGTGGGCGCCCAGCTCATCGCTCTTAACTCTGCTGCTGGCTTCTGGGGCCTTATCATCCTGACCCTGTGGCAGCAGGTCGGCTACATGATGATCATCTACATCGCTGGTCTGCAGTCCATTCCGTCCGACTACATCGAGGCCGCCAAGGTCGACGGCGCTACGGCATGGCAGACGTTTTGGAAGGTTAAGATCCCTAACCTGATGCCGACCATCACCATCTGCCTGTTCCTGTCCATCACCAACGGCTTTAAGCTGTTCGACCAGAACCTCGCCCTTACCGGCGGCGCCCCCGCGCACTCCACCGAGATGCTCGCCCTGAACATCTACAACACGTTCTATTCGCGTGCCGGTATCGCATGGCAGGGCATTGGTCAGGCCAAGGCGGTTATCTTCTGCATCCTGGTCGTGGCCATCTCCATGATCCAGCTTAAGGCCACGAGGTCCAAGGAGGTGCAGCAGTAATGAAACGCGATAAGGTTATCAACCGCGCGCTCTCGATTTTCTTTACGATCCTGTCGCTCGCGTGGATCTACCCCGTGTTCATGATTGCGCTTAATTCTTTTAAGAAAGCGACCGCAATCAGCACCACCACGGCATTCGATCTGCTCACGCCCGAGACGTTCAACGGCCTCGCAAACTACATGCACGCCCTTAACGAGCAGGGCTTTGCCTCGGCATTTATGTACTCGCTCATCATCACGGTCACGTCGGTCGTGCTGATCTTGGTGTGCTGCTCCATGTGCGCTTGGTACGTGGTTCGTGTCAACAACAAGATCTCGAACTTCTTCTATTACCTGTTCGTGTTCTCGATGGTCGTGCCGTTCCAGATGCTCATGTTCACGCTGTCCAATTTGGCGGACCGCATCGGCTTCAACACGCCGTTCAACATCTGCTTTATCTACCTCGGCTTTGGCGCGGGCCTGGCGGTCTTTATGTTCGCCGGTTTTGTAAAGAACATCCCGCTCGAGATCGAGGAGGCGGCCATGATTGATGGCTGCAACCCGGTCCAGGTGTTCTTTAAGATCGTCCTTCCCATCATGAAGCCCACCTATCTTTCGGTCGGCATCCTCGAGACCATGTGGGTCTGGAACGACTATCTGCTGCCCTACCTTACGCTCGACTCCACCAAGTACAAGACCATTCCTATCTTGATCCAGTACTTCCGCGGCGGCTACGGCCACGTCGAGCTCGGCCCCATGATGGCCTGCATCATGATGGTCGTTATCCCCATCGTCATCATGTACATCCTCTGCCAGAAGTACATCATCGACGGTGTGGTGGCAGGTGCCGTCAAGGGCTGATGCCGTAACTGTTTTGCAAGTTTCTGCGGCGCCCTCAACATGGCGCCGCATATCGAAAGGTAAAGACATGGCCGAGATCGTTCTCAAGCATGTTCAGAAGGTGTATCCCAACACCGAGTCCAAAAAGAAGGGCTTCTTTGGCAAAAAGAAGAAGACCGAGGAGAAGAAGCACAACCTCAAGGTTACCGAGGACGGTGTGCTCGCTGTAGAGGACTTCAACCTCACCGTTCACGACCAGGAGTTCGTCGTTCTCGTTGGCCCCTCTCTGGCTGCGGCAAGTCCACGACGATGCGCATGGTCGCCGGCCTGGAGGACATCACCTCGGGCGATGTGCTCATCGATGGCAAGCGCGTCAACGACGTGGCACCCAAGGACCGCGACATCGCCATGGTGTTCCAGAGCTATGCTCTGTACCCCAATATGACGGTGTACGAGAACATGGCGTTTACGCTCGAGCTCAAGAAGGTTCCCAAGGACGAGATCGACCGCAAGGTTCGCTCTGCTGCCGAGATTCTGGGCATTACCGAGTACCTCGACCGTAAGCCCAAGGCGCTCTCCGGCGGCCAGCGCCAGCGTGTCGCTATCGGCCGCGCCATCGTGCGTGACCCCAAGGTCTTCCTGATGGACGAGCCGCTGTCCAACCTGGACGCCAAGCTTCGTAACCAGATGCGTGCCGAGCTCATTAAGCTGCGCCACGAGATCAAGGGTACGTTCATTTATGTTACTCACGACCAGACCGAGGCTATGACCCTCGGTGACCGTATCGTGGTCATGAAGGACGGCGTCGTCCAGCAGATCGCCACCCCGCAGGAGGTCTTCAATCATCCCGCGAACATCTTCGTTGCCGGCTTTATCGGCGTGCCGCAGATGAACTTCTTCGATGCCCAGCTGGTGCGCTCGGGCAACGGCTTTACCGTCAAGACCGAGGATATGAACGTGGCGCTCGCTCCCGAGACCTGCGCTCAGCTTGCTCTCAACTGGGACGGCGGCGACGTGAAGGAGATCACGGCCGGCGTGCGCCCCGAGCAGATTCTGCTTGCCGACAAGGACGAGGAGGGCGCGCTCCAGGGTACCGTCGAGGTGACCGAGCTCATGGGTTCGACCGAGCATGTCCACGTGACCGCTCCCGATGGCCAGTTTGTCCTGATTATCCCCGTCGTCGACCTCGAGGCCAAGGGCGCGCTCAAGGCTGGCGACACCATCTGGTTCAAGTTCGAGAAGAACGCGACCCACCTCTTCGATAAGGTCTCTGGCAAGAACCTTATCTAGGCCCGGTGCATCCAGGCCCTCCCTTTGGGCGACTGCGGTATTGCCATCCTTTTGCCGCGGTCACATATAAGGCTCCCCTCCCGTCCACTGGGCGAGAGGGGAGCCTTTCTTTGTGTTGGGGCTGTCTGACCGGTCGTTTGTCTCGATCTGTAACGGGTGAGGCTGATTTCGGACGTTAGATGTTACAGATCGAGACGGTTCTGCTGAGCTAACCATTTCATCTAAATCTGTAACACCAAAGGTGAATTTCAGCTGCTAGATGTTACAGATTGAGATAAACCCAAGGGGAGGGGCCGGTATGTCTCAATCTGTAACAGCTGGGGCCGTTTTTACCGAGTAGCTGTTACAGATCGAGATTCTTCGGTCGAGTCGGGTCACAGGATAACGTGCGGGCACAAAAAACGGAGCCGTGTTGCCACGACTCCGTTTCTCAAGAGGATGGGTAAGGGAAGTGAAATTAGTTCAGGTGCCAGATCTCGTCGTTGTACTGGGAGATGGTGCGGTCGGACGAGAAGGTGCCGGCGTTGGCGATATTGATGAGCGCCTTGCGCATCCAGGCGTCCTGGTCCTCGTAGTCGGCCAGCACGCGCTCCTTGGTCTGGATGTACTCCTCAATGTCGAGCAGGGCCATAAACCAGTCCTTGCCCTTAATGTCATCGTGCAGGCGCTGCAGGCGCTCGGCATTGCCGGTCGCCATAAAGGCCGGGTTGGTGATGAAGTCCACCAGCAGTTTAATGCCGGGCTTGCGGTAGAGCACACCGGCGTCATAGGTGCCGTCGGCATAGAGCTGCTCGACCTGTTTGGACGAGGCGCCAAAGGTGTAGATGTTCTCGTCGCCCACGAGCTCGGCAATCTCCACGTTGGCACCGTCGAGCGTGCACAGGGTTAGGGTGCCGTTGAGCATGAACTTCATGTTGGAGGTGCCGCTCGCCTCCTTGGAGGCCAGGCTGATCTGCTCGGAGATGTCAGCGGCGGGGATCACGTGCTCGGCGGCGGTGACGTTGTAATTCTCGATCATGACAACCTGCAGGTAGGGAGCCACGTCGGGGTCGTTTGCAATCCACTGCGATAGCGTCAGGATCAGATGGATGATGTCCTGCGCGATAGTGTAGGCAGGCGCCGCTTTGCCGCCAAAGATGATGGTGACGGGGTGCTTAGGTCTGTTGCCGTTCTTGATATCGAGGTACTTCCAGATGATGTAGAGCGCGAGCATCTGCTGGCGCTTGTACTCGTGGATGCGCTTGACCTGGACATCGATGATGGCGTTGGAGGGAATGGTCACGCCCTGCTCGAGCGCCATGAACTGGCGCATGATGGCTTTGGCCTCGACCTTGGTGGCGGCCAGGCGCTCAAGAACGTCCTTGTCGTCAGCGAACTTGGCGAGTTTGCTCAGATCGCCGGTGCTGCGCCAGTCGGTGCCGATCACATCGTCGAGCAGGCTGGCGAGCGCGGGGTTGGCCCCATGGATCCAGCGGCGGAAGGTGATGCCGTTGGTCTTGTTGGAGAACTTCTTGGGATAGATCTCGTAGAACGGATGAAGCTCGGTGTCCTCCAGGATCTTGGTGTGGAGGGCGGCTACGCCGTTGATGGAGAAGCCAAAGTGGATGTCCATGTGAGCCATGTGGACGGTGTCGTGCTCGTCGATGATGGCGACGCGCGGGTCATCGTGCTCGGCTTTCGCGATCTCATCGAGCTTGACGATAATGTCGGCGATGGCAGGGGAGACCTTCTGCAGGCTGGCGAGCGGCCACTTCTCGAGCGCCTCGGCAAGAATCGTGTGGTTAGTGTAGGCGACCATGGAGCGTACGATGGTCACGGCCTCGTCAAACTCGATGCCATGCTCGGTGGTGAGCAAGCGAATGAGCTCGGGGATGACCATGGTGGGGTGCGTGTCGTTAATTTGGACCACGGCGTAGTCGGCCAGATCGTGTAGGTTGCTGCCGCGCTCGATGGCCTCGTCGATCAGGAGCTGGGCGGCGTTGCTTACCATGAAGTATTCCTGGTAGATGCGAAGCAGGCGGCCCTGCTCGTCGGAATCGTCGGGGTAGAGGAACAAGGTGAGGTTCTTGGCGATCTCGGTCTTGTCGAAGTCGATGGAGCTGCCGGGGACCAGGCCGTCGTCGACGCTCGCCAGGTCGAACAGGCGCAGGCGGTTCTTGGTGGGCTGGCCGTAACCGGGCACATCGATGTTGACGAGCTTGGAAGTAACGGCAAAATCGCCGAACTCGACGGTGTAGGAGCGGTCATCGTCGACTAGGATGTCCTGCTCACCGAGCCACTCGTCGGGGACGGCCTTCTGCTGGTTGTCGACAAAGCGCTGACGGAACAGACCGTAGTGATAGTTGAGGCCCACGCCATCGCCGGTCAAGCCCAGCGTGGCGATGGAATCCAGGAAGCATGCGGCCAAGCGGCCCAGGCCGCCGTTGCCGAGTGACGGCTCGACCTCGAACTCCTCGATCTTGTTGAGGTCGTGGCCTGCGGCGGTGAGCTGGTCCTTAACCTCGTCGTAGATGCCAAGGTCGATCATGTTGTTGATGAGTAGCTTGCCGATCAAAAATTCGGCGGAAATGTAATAGAGCTTTTTCTTGCCGTTGTTGAGCGGGCAGGCGGCGGAGCGCTCCTGCACGAGTTTGACCAGCAGCTTGTAAATGCGACGGTCGTCGAGCTGCTCGAGCGAGGTGCCAAAAGACTGCTCGGCGAGTTCCATGAGGTTAATTTGGGGCATGTTTTCTCCTGTGATGGGTTGTTTCATGTCTGCAATTCATAAGAAGCCCGCGCGAGGGGATTGGGGTGGCCTCGCGCGGGAAAAGCAAGCGCGTCCGCACGGTGGGGAGGGGTCGGGCGCGGTAGCTCCTATTGAGGAAGCTCGATTTCGGCTTCCGACGGGATGCGGAAGTAGGTCTCGGTCCAGTCGGTGAGTTTGTGCTCGAGCTCGCGGGTGATGGCGCCGTCGAGCATGCGCCAGGTCCAGTTGCCGCCCAGCGTGGCAGGGGTGTTGATGCGCGCCTCGTTGCCCAAGTTGAGCAGGTCCTGCATGGTGTAGATGCACGTGTCGCTCACGCTGGCGGCGATGGTGCGATTGAGTGCATCTGCCATGGGTTCGCCGGCCTGCTGATGGGTGTACAGGACTGCCTGCTCGCGCTGACGCGGGGTGGCCGTTCCCTCAAACCAACCGCGCGCCGTCTCGTTGTCGTGGGTGCCCACATAGGCGACGGTGTTGGCGATGTGGTTATGCGGCAGGTAGTACGAGTTGGTGCCCTCAAAGGCAAACTGCAGGATCTTCATGCCGGGGAAGCCCGAGTTGTCGCGCATGTCGATGACGCCGGGGGTGAGGAAGCCCAGGTCCTCGGCGATGATGGGCAGCGTGCCGAGTTTTTCCTCGAGCGTCTTGAAGAACTTGAGGCCGGGACCCTGCGTCCACGAACCGTAGGACGAATCGGGTGAGGAGAACGGCACCTCCCAATAGGCTTCGAAGCCGCGGAAGTGATCCAGGCGGATGACGTCGTACATGTCGAGGGCGGCGCGAATGCGGCCCTCCCACCAGGAGAAGCCGTCGGACTCCATGGCGTCCCAGTCGTAGATGGGGTTGCCCCAGTACTGGCCGGTGGCCGAGAACTGGTCGGGCGGCGTGCCGGCGACGCTCACGGGATTGCCGGCGGCGTCGATCTTAAAGAGCTCAGGCGTCGCCCACATCTCGACGGAGTCACGCGAGACATAGATGGGCAGGTCGCCGATGATGAGAATGTCGCGCTCGTTGGCATAGGCCTTGAGGCGGCTCCACTGGCGATCGAAGAAGTACTGCGTCATCTGGTGGTAGAGCATACGCGCCGGATGGTCGGCGCAGACCTTGGCGGAAGCCTCGCCGCGGGTGCGGAGCTCCGCGGGCCACTCCCAAAACGCCTTGAGACCGCACTCCTCTTTGACGGTCATGAACTCACAGTAGGGGATGAGCCAGTCCTCGTTGGCCTGGATAAAGTCATCGAAATCGGCCGGCTTGTCGGCGGCAAAGCGCTCGGCGGCGCGGTCGAGAATCTGACGGCGGCCACCAAAGATGGCACCGTAGTCGACATTGCTGGGGTCGGATCCCAGATACACGCCATCGATATCGCGCTGCTCCAGATACCCTGCCTCGATAAGCTCGGCAAAGTCGATAAAGTTGGGGTTGCCTGCGCGGGCCGAGAACGACTGATAGGGCGAATCGCCATAGCTGGTCGTCGTAAGGGGCAGAATCTGCCAGTAATGTTGTTTGCACGAGGCGAGAAAATCGACGAAGTCGTAGGCATTCCAGCCAAAGCCGCCGATTCCGTATGGTCCGGGCAGAGATGAGACGGGCATGAGGACGCCGCTTGCACGCTCCATGAATGCGCTCACCAACCTTCTTGTTGTGGGGTCGGCCTGCCGATGGGTGTGCAGTCCGCCTCCGATGTTCTGATTCGATACGCCTATTGTAAAACATGTTGTTTAAACATGTACAGGCAAGATAAAAAAGTTGGTCGACCTTGATTATCGACTTCATCCGAACACCTCCCACATTCATCCGTACATGTACGGA
>NZ_JADNDZ010000110.1 GCF_015552075.1 Collinsella aerofaciens | reverse complement strand
GGGAACCGCTTTACTATTGGCTATTCCTTCTCGAATCCACTGGTTTCTTCTGGCTGTCCACCACTATCCACCACAGCTCAATGCATAAACAATTGTTTTCCCTGTATATACATTGTGAATATGCTATGGACCGTCTCCTTCAATCGGCGGCGACCCAGTGAGGGCCCGGAACAGTTGTTCAGCTAGACGCTATGGTTAATGCCTGCCGTCAAACTTGTTTCATTATCATTGAGGATTGGAGCAAGTTATGACCAATCGTACAGTTGTCCATGGCGCCATTGTGGAAGGCGCCTCGGCAGTACCCATTGACATCGCGATTGAATTCAAACCGGGAATTCCCGGCATTCACATTCTAGGCATTCAGGATAACGCCGCCGTGGAGTTGCGGGGCATTGTCAGGTGTGCACTCAAGGCGCAGGGATACACCTTGCCTCGAGACAGTGGTTCTATCGACGTCATGCCATCACCCGGCTATAGCAAGGCCTTCTCAGGTCGATTCAGAGACGCAGGCTCCCTCGCGCTGCCCATAGCACTTGGTATCCTGAGCGCCTCGGGGCAGGTCGATCCTACGTATATCAAGGATAAGCTGTTTTTCGGATCGCTGGACTTCGGCGGTAACGTGACTTCGTGCCGGGGCGCCATTGCAGTTGAGGATCTCTGCCATGAGTTGAATCTCCAGGGAGTCGTTTCCGCGGCAACTCCACGCGGATTGAGGCCTTCTCACCCGAGCCTTCAAACCCTGGACTCGATCTCACCTGATTCCTTGGGTAATCCCGAGAATCTTATCGGAAGGTCTATGCCGGCTGAACCAAATCAATTGAGTCCGGTTTATCCGCCTGCTGCAGTCTCTGCTGTGGCCGGGGCCCTTGCGACGCGAATTCCCATCCTAATTGAGACGGATAGCCCGGAGCGTGCGGGAGAGGCGCTTCGCGCGTTCTTTCGCGTCGGCGAAAGCGATGAGGCGACGCTCATGAGAGACCTTGCCGGTGTCGGTGCAAAGGGTAACGTTGCCGTTGTCTCCGATATCGGGACGGCAAGCATCGCAGGCATTATCGGCGGCGGGCGCCCAATCAAGCCGGGTGCCATCTCTGCCGCAAGCGGCGGCGCCATCGTTCTCGGAAATATCGACCAGGCATCGTCGCATGTCCTTCAGTCTGTGGCATCGGCGACAAGGCGAGATACCGTCAGGATCGTTAGGGTTGACGGTACTACTCTGTTTCCAAGCGACGCCGCCCTCGTTATGACGGCTAGGGAAGATAGAAGCGACTATGCGGTGAAAGCGTTTCAGCTGGGCCCATTCCCTAAAATCGAGCAGCCGGTCGTTGTCGATATTGACCAATTGGAAAAAGGCCTTTCTCAGATTCAGGCGCTCCCGGGATCGTTGGTCGCCTATAGGGAGAACCTCAAAAAGCGCATCGAGGACAGCAGCCTCTATGTAGATGCAACCACCAAGGGCGGCATCAAGGTCAATTATTCGGTTGACGGCGAGCCGAAGACCGTTGAGCTCGTGAAGCAGTTCTACGAGGAGAACGACTCGCTCTGCATCCAAGCCTTCGATGTGACCGACGGCTCTGACTCATTCGGCTCGCTTTGGTCGGATGTGACTGTGAACCTCGACGGACCTGCCCAAGGGGACCGTACCGTCTACATGCAGAGGTCAAGTGTAGACCCCCTACCCGGCATCCTCATGGACTCGGAGGTGTTCGGCTCCGTTATCGATGGCGCCGGAAGGGGCGGATACGAGGCCGTCGAAATTAACATGAACGCGTTTCTTTCGATGAGGGACCTGCCGGAATTCCGCGAGATGGTCATTCCCCCTGAATATAAGGATATCGCCATCGCCGCAGGCGTAAATTTCGCCATCGTGCCGGCGATTGAAGCGAAGGACATTGCCCTTATGCCAGACGGCCTTGTCAGCATCGGCGGGCACGACTATACGCTCTACCGCGGCCAGACCTTCGACGAGTCGCGGAAGGTGGACGTGATCCTCGATCAGTATGAAGAGCTGAGCGTGGCTCCCCACAGAGTCGATTGCAGCCCCAGCACGAAAAAGATCATTGACTCGCTTCGACTTGCGACCAAAAGCACGGCATCGTCTGATGGGGTTGTGTCGATGGAGCGCGACGTGACCCTCCCCCACGCTCAGTCGCTTAAACATTAACCAAAATCTAGGAACAGTTGTTCAACGGCTCTCATCGACAAGCCCAAGGGCGGACGATACAACCAACGGAACTATGACCGAAGGGAGAGCCGTATGGACAAACTGGATAGAGCGGGTGCGGCCGGGCTGGGCCTGCTCGACCTCGACCGCGTTTTCGATGCCGCGCGCGAAATGATCATGGACCCGCAGCAATGCGAGGGATACCTTAAGTGGCCGGCTGTCGCCACGCTCGGTGCGATCATGGCAGAGCCGAACCTTCTCTCGGCCGTGGCCGAGGTCGCTCTTGACGGCATCGTCCCCGACACGTATGCGGGTCAGAAGTCCTGGCTGCTCGCACGGGCCCTTTTCACGGCCTCCACCGCCCAGGCCGAATATGAGATCGAGCGCGGCCTTGAACTCTCGCCGTCGGATCGAACCCACATCAACCCGAAGGCGTCTATTGCCGTCCAGGACTATATCTCGCGAGATGAGAAGCTCGCCGTCATGAAATTCTATGTCATGGCGGACACGGAGCTCTCACGTATCGCGATGCCATGGCCGGCGGGGCCCTATGGCCAGTTCAGGATCGGCGACGAGGGCTATGTCACAGACGAGCAATTCGGGCGCGTTATTCCCGACCCGGCCGACCAGAGCCTCTATGAGTACATCGCGAACGGCGGCGCGCTTACCGACGACGTTGTCCACGCTGCGGTGAGGGGGAATACCGGCCACATCGATACGCTTGCCTCCCAGGCTATCGAAAACGACCCCGAGGCGCCGGTCTTCTACACCGAGGCGACCCAGGACGAGTGGGACGAGTCTGTCGACGAGGGCTATGTCCAAAAGAGCGATATCAAGACCGAGCGAGCTCATGAGATGCCCGGCACGAAAAACCTCATCGCGCAGATCAGCAGGAAGCTGGGAGGCGGTACCGAGGGCGCCCTTCATACCACGGCCTCCAATCGTACTGCCTATTTCCATTACGGACAGGCATAGGGGACGGCAAGTTGAGCATCACGCTGGTACCATTCGACTCTCCCATCGTGTGCATGACGATTGACACCGAGACGACGGGGCTCGACCCTTATGACGGCGAAGAAATCTTGACCCTGGCAATGGTTCTCGATATTGAGGGTCAGGATTCGCCCTCGTCGGTCCATCTGCGTGTCAAGCCGCAGCATAAGACCGAGTGGCCTGCCGCAGAGCGCGTGAACCACATCTCACCCGACTCGGTGGCGAACCATAAGCCTTTTAAGAATTATCTCGAGGCCGTCCAGTCGCTATTCGACCGCGCGGAGAAGATCGTCGGATGGAATGTCGGCTTCGACCTTGGATTCCTCGAGCATGAAGGCGTCATCATTCCGCAGACAGCGGAAATTGTCGATGCGATGGAGGAATTCGGGCGCGTATACGGCCCATTCTCAGAGTCCCATTCAAGATGGAGGCTCACCTCTGCGGCAGATGCCATGGGATACAGCTTCGAGGGCGCTCCGCATACCGCACTTGCCGATGCCTTGGCTACAAGGCGTCTATATCAGCACACGACTGCAGTTACCGAGGGCCTGAAGCAACCGGGCGTGCATGTCAAACGACCCGGGGCGCGCAGGCATAGCTAATTAAAGAAATTGTCACCCTGTGGCACCAAACCTCTCGGCACGGGTGGCCTATATGGCGAAAACTGTAGTTGGGGCCGCTTTATGTGCGGCCCCAACTACACGTCGCCGGAAGGAGGTAACAGTAATGCCCGGAGAGAATGAAGAGGCCATGCGTGTTCTGCTGATGCTCGGCCAGGCTGTCCTGCCCCCGGCACGCGAAGTCCTCATCATCACGATGAGAGCGCTGGCGCGCGGCACCGGCAAGGTTGCCGGGGGTGCCGGCAGGGTTGCCGGTCGCGGCGCGAACCACGCGATCAGCCATGTGAATGGACTCGGCCGTTACGGCCTCGTCACAGAGCACACGCTAAGGCGCGACCGCAACGACGTCATAAAACTCGTCAACCTCGGCAAGGAAGGTGCGCTCGACCGAAGCGACCTGTCGCTCCTTTCCGACATCTGCCGAAAGCACCGCATCGGGTTCGCTGTCTTCGAGGACCCGGCGACTGGCTATTTCGCAATCGAATACAAGATGAAGGACCAGGAGGCGCTCGCCGCCTGCATTGAGACGGCAATCGAGAGGAAACTGATCTCGAATGCCGATGTGGACAACGCGATGAGGGGTCCGGTCGAGAGCGGCGTCCAGATGCCCGCCAATCCAAACGATATCCAGTCGTCTTCCCAGCCAAAAGAGTACCCCGCCCTTCCGGCAATCGGGCTACCCGCTGTAGGCCTGCCCCCGGTAGGGCTCCCGCCCGCACCGGAGAATATCGAATACCTGGGGGAGTCTTGGAAGCTCGACCAGAACGACGGCATGTACAAGCGTAAATTCACCGGGTGGGACGGCGTCGTATACACTGCCGCCGTTTCCACGGCCGGAGCCTTCAGGATTACCGATCCCGACGGACACACGGCGAAAATCGGGAACCAAATCTGCGAGGGCGATGACAAGGGAGTGCTTCGTGAGGACCGTGCCGATGCCATCGTCCGATGCCATACCCAAATCGAGACGCTGAAGGACCGTGAGGCCTTCGAGGGGTCGGTCAGACTCCAGCAGCGCCAGGGACGAACCAAGCAGATGGGTTCGCACGAGGTCATCCGCGCCGTCAACATGCGCGACGCTGCCGACCGCAAGGCCAACCGTCACCAAATCGGCAACCAAAATCGTCCGGCCACGCACTCCCGAACCCTCAACAAGCGGGTCAAGAGGTAGCCGATGAAGCTGCCAAGGATAGACATAACGAAGGCCGTCGGAGCCGCCGTGATGGGATCTGCCGCCTTCTGGATCGTGAACCTCACGGTCCAGAAGGTCATGCTCGGAACAAGCGGTATCGAGACGTCCGATGACGTCGTGGCGTTCGTCGCGTGGGCGGCATCCCGCCGGCCCCTCGGCATCTATTTCGGCGGGGTCCCATTGCTGGCCTCAGTCGCCGCTGCCCTCGCAATCGCCCTTGCCGTTCTCCTTAAGCATGAGGCGCCCGGAGAGGACATCTCGCCTGCAAAGCAATATGGATCCCAGCGTTTCTCGACCGCCCAGGAGCGTCTGCTGTACTCGCACAACAAGGCGACGGCCGAATGGCCGGTTCCCGAATGGTGCGAGACGGTCGAGGACGACAATATCATCCTCTCGCTCAACAGCAAGGTTGCCGGCACATCCATCGTCAACGACAAGAAGGACCCGATCAGGCGCGAGAGCCAGGTGCCAAACCGAAACATGTTCATCATGGCCGGATCGGGCGCCGGCAAGTCCTACCGTTTCGTGACCAATCAGATCATGCAGATGAACGGCAACATGGTCTTTACCGACCCCTCGGGCGAGCTGTTCCGTGCATCTGCCGCCTTTTTGGAGAAGAACGGCTATGACGTGCAGGTCATCGACCTGCGCGACGAGGAGCATATCCTGGCCTCAACCCCCTACAACCCGCTTATCAACTGCCGCGACGTCACGTCCATCAACTCCCTGGTCAATATGTTCATCTCGAACACCAAGGGCGAGGACACGCACGGGGACCAGCAGTTCTTCATCGATATGGAGAAGAACTTCTACACCTGCGTTTGCGGTATGTTCGTCTTCTGGTTCAAGGCCAACGGCAATACCGCCGACTGCACCCTTCCCGGCATCATCGACTACCTCGCGATGGCCAAGGCCGACGGCGCCGAGGGCATCAACAAGCTCGACCTCGTTTTCGAGGGCACCCGGGAGCGCGACGGCTTCGATGGGTTCGCGCAGTACATCATCGATACCTACGGAGAGGACGCACTGGATGACGAGTCACTCCCCGAGAACTCGGTCCTCACCAACTACCGCACATTCAAGGCCAACGCCGGCGCTCCCGAGCAGATGGCGGCGGTCGTGTCCTCGTGTGCCGCTCGTCTGCAAAGGCTCAACAACCCCGCGATTCGAAAGATGCTGGGCCGTGACGAGCTCGACCTCCAGTCTATCGACAAGCGCAAGCGCGCCATCTTCTTCTGCATCAAGTCCGGCGGCGGCCCCTATGACTTCGTCGCCGCGATGGCCCTGAACCAGTTGTTCGATATCTCGAAGGATATCGGGTCAACGAATGGAATCGGCCATCTTGAGATTCCCCTCTATTGCTATCTCGACGAGCTCGCCCAGATAGGTAAGATCCCCGACCTCGAGAAGCTTTTCGCCGAGAGCCGTAAGTTCTGGATCAACCTCTGCGCGATCGTGCAGGACGGCAAGCAGCTCGAGGCCCGATACGGCAAGCAGTCGGAATCCATCCGAGCAAACTCGGCCATTTTTATGTACATGGGTTCCTCCCTCTTTTCCGATTGCGAGCAGATATCGCGCGAGATGGGCAACACCACGAAGAAGTTCACGGATTACTCCGTCTCGAACTCCGCGAGCGGCAAATCCATTCAGGAGAGTACGAGATACGTCAAGGTCCCGCTTATGAGCCCCGAGGAGCTCTACAGCTTCAACGAGGAGGACGGCCTGTCCCCTGACGAGTGCGTGACCCATTACAAGCAGGGCATGTGGTTTCGCGACCTCAAGGCCGATCCCGAGATTCACCCCAGGCGCAAGGAGTATCTCAGCGCCGGCAAGACCGACATGCTCGAGTGGGCGCGCGCCAGGCGGCACGCGGATAGCCCTGACGTGTCAACACCGGAGGGTGTCGTGCTCATAGACCGCACCAGCCCCAAAACCATCGTCATCGACGCCTAAGGGCGCGTGAATAGGTATCAACTATCCTTAAGGGAAGGAAATTTCAATGGAACAGCTTGCTGATCTCGTTACCAAATTCGAGAACGTCATGATCGCTGGCGGCTCTCTGTTTGCCTTGTGGGGTGTCTACAATCTGCTCGAGGAGAAGACTAAGGGACGCCCCGGCCACGGTACCGAGTGGTGGCAGGTTCTCGCTGGCGTCTTTATCGCCGGCTGCGGCTTCTCCCATATCATCTCCCAGCTGTTCAACGGCATCCTAGGATAATGGAGATCCGAGAGAGGCTGCTCGCCTTCGCGGCCGGCTCCCCTATCGGTGGTGCTGCGTCGCCCGGGCCAACAGACCCGTATGACGAATTTGAATACGATGAAAGGCCGACTTCGTTTGGCGATCGTGTCTTACGTTTTGCTACCGTCAGCGTCTTGATGCTCGTTGTGGCATGCGCCATTGCGACGATTGCCTATGCCGCTCAAAAGGGTCAGTGGAATGTCAACCTTGGTGTTGACAACATGAACCCCGAGCGCACGCAAATTACAATCAGGTGGAGTGACATCGATAAGGACAAGTATGTTTCCTTCGAGCATGGCGGCATTAAGGCCTACAAGATTGGCTACACCATAACGACCACCAAAGACGGAAGTACCGTCGAGGGTCCTGTCTACTACGATAAAAACGGCAAAGTTGTCGATAAATCCCACAGCAAAATGAAGAAGTATAACGGTAGCCTGCAGGGCGAGGACCTTAAGAAAAACTTCGAACCGTCCTGGGCTCCTGATGGTTGGGAAAAGGGCGCGTCTGCTTCGACGAGCACAAGTCCCAACGACAACCATAAGCCGCATGAATCGCAGGGTTCTGAGTCAAAAGATCCAGAGGATCTGGACAACCAACTTATCAGCAAGAAGACCCCGGATTTTGCCCTAGATTTTAAGTTCTTTAAATATGCTGCCGAAAACCTGGCATGGACTTTCTGCCGTGGGCTTGCGGAAAGCGCCACGAGCCTTGCCGAATGGTGCATTTCGCTAGTGTCCTCTACGGCGAGCACTGCATTCACATCCGACTTTACCAATGGTCCTTTCGGCCAGTTCTACACCATGGCATCAAAGCTATCGAAAGGCGCTTTCCAGCCCTATGCCATGGCGTTTCTCGGCCTGACGTTCGGTGTCGCCCTCATGCACCAGCTGGATGTCCGTCGCAAGATGGCAGGCGTCGACATCATGGCAAGCCTCGCATTCGTCGTCATGATGTTCGCAGTGAGCTACACCCTCATCGTCCATGCGATGGACATCTGTGCGGCCGTATACGTTCTCGCCCAACACCTTGTCGGGGTCGTAAACAACACGCTTGCATCCATGGGAATCGACACGACCAACTCCATTGGAATAAAGGAACAGGTAACCAGCTCATTCGACGCCCTGACTTACGCACAGGCCGGTACCTCGTTTATTCTTCTCATCCTTGCCATCGTTTCCCTTGTCGCCTGCGTCGCCTGCCTATTCACCGTGCTGACAACAATCTTCGTGCGTGTCGGCGAAATATATTTAAGGGCCGCCGCAAGCCCCCTTTGCCTAGCGTTCTTTGCTGACGACAAATCAAGACCCATGGGCGTCGGCTATCTCAAGCGTTTCGCCGCGGTCTGTTTCCAGGCGGTGATGATTGTCATCGCGATTGGCATGATCCCACTTATCAATACGGTCGCAACCGAACTCATAGCCCCTATCACGTCTGATACAAGCACCCTGAATGGTTTCGGGGGCGCCGCGGCCGCGCTCATCCCGTCGATGTGCTCCGTCCTTTGCATTACTGAAATCGTGAACAAGTCAAAGGTCGTTGCCAACAGTCTGTTCGGCCTCGTCTAGGAAAGGTAGTGAAATGGCAGAGACATTCGTGCGCGACGATATCAACAACTATGTCGCGAGAAACATCTTTGGTCGTTTTTCCAAGCGCTCGGCCATAGCGGCACTTGCCGCCGTTGCCGTCGTGACCGTCGGAATATACGGCGTCTACGCATGGGGCTGGAGCCTCGATATTGTCACCTACATGGCGATCCCGGTGTGCGTTGCCATCGGCGTCATCGGCCTCCATTCGCACCACGGCCTGAAATCTGAGAAATGGCTGCCGCTCATGCTGAAGGACAGGACGGAGCCCGATCAGCTCACGCTCGCTGTCCCGACTTTCGAGGTGGCCGTTCCGAAGAAGACGAAGGCAGAGGTGCGCGAGCAGAAACGCCGCGAAAAGGCAGCAAGGAAGGCGAGGAAGTTTGAGCAGGAGGCCGTGCCGGCGGGAATCGCCCAGGCGATGGCTGAGGCCTCCGTGAGAAACGATGGGAGAAATCCTAGATGAGCAAACTGACTATTGACGATCTCGACCGAGAGATTGCCGAGGCCGAGGAGCGCCGCGCGAGCGCCCTCGAGGCCGGTTGGCAGAAGGGCGTGCGCCAGATGGACAAACGCCTGAAAAAACTGAAGAAGAAACGTGACAAGTATGTCGTGAATTACGGCACCGACGTGCCATCCATCCCCCTCGGCTCTTCCTGGGCGACAGACGAGGAACAGGCCGAGCTCGGTGTAAACACTGCGCTCTCGACCGATGTGAAGCTCGTCCAGCCTAAGTGGTCGACCACGAAACTCGTCCCCTACGAGCTGCTCACGGTTGACGGCGTCATGCGCATCGACAGCGAGACCTACTCCATCGCCCTTCGCGTCGATGACGTCAACTACCAGGGAGCGCGACCCGAGGACCAGTATCTCGTGCGCGAGGCGTGGGCGGGATACCTCGATTCGCTCGACCATACGGTTCGCCTCGGCATCTTCATCATGAACAAGCGCGTGAGCCCGGAGGAGTTCGCATCCGACCTGCTCTTCCGTGAGGTTCCCGGCGATGAGCGCGGTAACGTCCTGCGCCGCGAGTACAATGCATGGACCCGCTCCATGCTTGCCAAGTCCTCCCGCTCGGTGCGCCGCGACCGCATCATCACGATTGCCGTGTCCGCTGACACGCTGGAGCGTGCGGTGCCCCGGCTGTCCCAGGAGGCGGATTCCTTCCTGCGCTTCATGCGCGACCTCGGGTCCGATGCGCATGTCCTCGACGGCCAGCAGCGCCTCGACATCATTCAGACCATGACGCGCCAGGATGACACTCCGGGCACGGCGAACTTCGAGCGCCTATCCGGGACTGTGGGCCTCACGACCCGCGAGCTCGTGGCGCCCTCCTCCGTCCTCACCGCAGACGGCTACCGCGGCGACCCCCGCATGATCGTCGGCCGTCGCTGGGTTAAGACCTACGACGTAACCCTCGACGGTTACGGCAAGACCATGAAGGACTCCTTTATCTCGGACCTGACGGGACTGCCCTACGACCTCACCGTCGCGTGGCACATCCGTCCCTGGGAGTTCTCTGCCGCGATCTCGGCCGCCGAGAACCACCTGCACGAGATCACCGAGGAGAATAACACCTACCAGTTCAACACGAGCCGTCCCGAGGTCGGCTACTTCGTCGACCAGAACAACATGCCGCCCGCGATGCGCGAAGCCCAGGAGGACGCCGAGGCGTTCCGAGATGACCTTGAGAGCGCGGAGATGCACGCCTTTGGCGTCACGACCGTCGTGACCGTCCAGGGGCGTACGGAGACTGAACTCGAGGAGGCCTGCCGCGAGGTGGAGAAGGTGTTCTCGACTCACAGGAAGCCCTATCCCGATTCATGGCGGGCCCTTCGCGAGGAGTCCTTCTCGACCGCCCTGCCGATCGGCGCCCCCTACATTCCGTATGAGCGAACGCTGACCACGGACCCCCTGTCACACATGCTGATGTTCGTTGCCGCCGAGATGAACGATCCAGGCGGTAACATCATGGGCCTCAACGCCGAGACCCGCTCGTTTATCGTCTATGACCCCGTGTCCCATGAGCACACGAACAGCTTCACGCTGGCGCAGCCCCGATCCGGCAAGTCGTTCAATTCCAAGATCACGCGTATCATCCCCGTGCACCTGAAGCATCCGGACGACGACGTGATCACGATCGACCCCGAGGGCGAGTATGTCACGCCCACTGAGTATCTGGGCGGTCAGGTCATCCGCATCGCCGAGAACTCGGGCGACTTCATCAACCCTCTCGACATCTCCCTTGCCTACGGCTCGGACGATCCGGAGACGAAGTCCTCCCCCGTGCCCGCGAAGGTGTCCTTCATCCAATCGCTCGTTCGCATGATGGCCAGCAGCGTCAACGATGCCCAGGCTAACGTCCTCGACGCCGCCGCCGCATACGCCTACAACCGGTATCTTGACGACCCGCGTCCCGAGAACCTGCCGACACTCCAGGACATCTATGACTTCCTGATGTCCGAGCAGGGCTCCGATATGCGCGACGCCCGCGACCTGGCAAAGCTCATTCGCCGCTACGTCACGGGCACGCTGTCGCTGTTCAACCATCCGACGAACGTGAACCTCCAGTCGAATCTCGTGTGCTTCGACCTGCACGAGCTATCCAGCGAGCTCAAACCGCTGGCGCTGCTCATCATCCTCGATCACATCTGGGTCCGCGTCTCGGCGAACCGCCGTGCCGGTAGGAGAACCTGGCTCGTCATCGACGAGTTCCAGCTCCTGCTCGACAGCCCTTACGCCCGCAGCCAGATCGACCGCTTCTTCACCCGTGGCGGCAAGTGGGACTTCTACATCAACGCCATCACGCAGAACCTCTCGCGCGTCCTCAACAGCGAGGAGACGCGCTACATGTTCCAGAACTCGCCATTCGTGACGATCTTGCAGCAGACAAGCGACCTCCTCCCCGACTTCCAAGAGCTGTTCAATCTCTCCGAAAGCCAGACGAAGGTTTTGGCTACCGCACATCCCGGCGAGGGTCTCTACGTGTTCAAGAATCGCGTGGTGCATTTCGACTTCCAGATTGACTCGAAGATCTGCCCGACGCTCTACGACATCTGCACGACCCGTCCCGCCGATATCAAGCGCCGTGCAGTCAAGTCGACGGCGGCAAACCCAGACGTCGCCGCGCTCGACGAACCGGAAGACACTCCGTCATCGACCCCGCGATCAACGCGTGAGGAGATCGGCCGCAACGTACCATCGCCCGCACATATGGCTCCCCCGGCGCGCCCTCGACCCAATGTGCGGCCGGCGAGTGAGCAATTCGGTTTTAACGGAGGCGGCAACCGAGACACGGTTACCGCCAACAAGGAAAGGATGGAAGATATGGATATTCGTGACTTCCAGGAGGGCGCGGACTTCTCGCGCTTCAACACCCGTCGACTCCCGACCGAGGAGGAGCTGCGCGCGCAGGCCGAATCTGAGCTCAAGGACCTCGTCCTGAAAGCAATCGATCGGGTCTTCACCCGCGAGAGCGACACCCATTTCGACGATTTCGCGCTGGCTCTTTCGTCTGTCGGGGTCACGCTTGGAAGCGAGCCCTCCGGTGATATCGCCTTCTCGAACGGCACGGTCGCCCTCTCCGGCTCCGAGGTGGGCTACACGCTGTCTGCGCTCGTTGCCATGTCGGAGCGCGCTAACGGTCTCGATGCCGAGGTGAAGCCCCAGTCCGCTCCCGCTCCCGAGCAGACTCAGCCTGCGGAAGATCTCAACGCGCAGTCGGGCTCCTGGTCAAACGGCACCCGTCGGCAGCAGATGGATTCGGCGCCTCGTCCGCGCGCCCAGACGCAGGCCCCTCAGCAGCCGGCGCCTCAGCAGCCGGTGCCTTCCTCCCCTGTTCAGCAGGACCCCGCGACCAGCTTTACACAGCCGAATGGCATGTTTTTGAATCAGCGCGCCGCGCAGCGTCATCGCGCCCAGGCTTCCTCCCAGGCGGCTGTCGCCCCCCAGAAGTCGGCAGACCAGCGTTTTGGCAGCGCATCGGTCTCCGATGCTATGTCCACTCTGCTGAAATACCAAAATGACAGCGGTGAGGACGTTGGCGGCATGTTCGCCAGCCCCGACGAGATCAGCCCCGAGGGCCTCAACGAATATGCCGACGGTTCCGGTTTCGTGGGCTAGTAGATGAAACCGCGCTCGACGAGATATAGCTCAAACCTTGCCCATGCGGATGCCCGTACCACCGTCAGCCGGCGTACGGGCACCGTGCCCGCCGTGCTCGAAGCCGAGTCGCGGCGCACTTCCGCATGGGAAGGGTCCTCACCACGCCCGAACAGGTCGCGCACCGGCTCCTCGGACTTCTCTCGTCTCAGCGCCCAGAAATCGACGCGCTCGCGTGCGGCATCCGCCGCCGCGGGCGCCGTCTCATACGGCGGCACCTTCGCGTCGGTCGCGAAATCATCCATGGCAGGGGTATCCGAAGCCGATGCGCCCGGCACAGAAACATCGGAGGGATCGGGTTTCTCCCCCTCCGTCATGGCCTCGTCTTCCCGACGCGGGGCCGCTGTGTCGGGCGCAACGCCCTCGGCCCAGCTCCTGGCATCCTCGTCGCTTGCGAAAAAGGTGGCAACGGTCCCCGTCGCCCCGGTTACCGGTAGCGCATCCAAGACGCTCAAGTGCGCTAATGCTGTCGAGCTCGACATCCTTATGAAGCGCCGTCCGGGCTCATTCAAGAAGGATCCGGCCGCCGTCAAAAAGCTCAAGGACCATCGCAAGATGGTTTTGCGCAGGAAGAGGAAGGCCGCCCTCAAGCAGGCCTCCCTTGGGAAGAAGGCGGGGCGCGCCGTCGGTGGCAAGCTCTCCCGAAAGCTATTCAAGGGCCGTAAGGGCAGAAAGCAACTTCTCTCCCTCAGGGAATGGAAGAACAGGATCGCCCTGTTCGCCTCACTGCTCTCCCTCGGCGGCCTTCTGCTCATGGGTGCGATTCTCGCCTCGTCGTTTGGGCTCGTGCAGTTCGGCCAACAGGCGGGAGGTGCGAGCAACGGCGGCAGCCTGGACGGCGACGAGCTCGCCATCTACCTGTACCTCAAGGACCACGGTTGCGACGACATCCACGCCGCCGCCATCATGGGCAACTACAGTCACGAGTCTGCTGGATCTTCAAATCATAAGATTTACCCGATGGCGGACCAGGCAATGGGCTCGCGTGCCTATTGGCTGGACGGTAAGAGCCCGAAAACAAACGACGAGATCATTGCGAGGGGTTCTGTCTATAACAAGGCGACCGGTATAGGCCAATGGGACGGAGGACGCCGCCTTCGCCTGGCCCAATTCGCCAAGGATAAAGGCAAGAACTGGTACGACCTCGACGTCCAGCTCGAGTTCTGGTCGGACCACGACGAATGGGGCTCATTTTCCAGTGCCGACGGTAAATACACCTATCAGACCTTCATGGATGCGACCGATCTCGAGGCCGCGACGAAGATCTACGCCATGGGGTGGGAGCGCTGCGCCATGGTGGGAGGCAAGCCCTCAGGCTGGGAATCGCGATACACCAACGCGCAGTACTTCTACAACGCAATCACATCCGGTACCCTCGGCGGCTCGGGACAGGGTCTCGCGGGGGCCACGGGAAGCCAGCTCGCCGTCGTCAACGCCTGCAAGTCCACGCCCTCGCCTGGCCAGAACTGGTGCGCCGCGTGGGTGACAAACGTATTCAAGGCGGCGGGTGTCGGCACCTTCGGTGGAAACGCTTGCGACATGGTCAAGGCATGGTGCCACAGCAACAATCCTGCGGACCTCAAGGTCGGCATGATCGTCGGCGATGCGAGCCACCCCGGCACCGGCAGCCCGGGCCTTCTCTATGGCCATGTCGGCATCTATGTCGGTGACGGCAAGGTCATGAGCAACGAGGGTGCGATTACCACCAAGACGCTCGATGAGTTCATCGCCTTCTACGGCAAGGGCTCAGGCGTCTACTGGGGTTGGATAGGCGGGGTCGA
The DNA here is from genome assembly GCF_015552075.1 of Collinsella aerofaciens. GTDB lineage: Bacteria > Actinomycetota > Coriobacteriia > Coriobacteriales > Coriobacteriaceae > Collinsella > Collinsella aerofaciens_Y. The sequence continues at coordinate 33,240 of NZ_JADNDZ010000110.1, read as the reverse complement.
ACTCAAATAACGGACAAGGGAAAGGGAAGACTACCATGTACAAAAAGGGAAAGAAGCTGGACTCGAAGGGGATTATCCTCGCCTGCGTGGGCATCATCATTGTCTGCATCGCAATCAACGTCGCGTTCGCACTCTTTCCACCCACAGGCAGGACAGATGACAACTCGGCAGTGGAATCCTCGGCTGCCTCCGACGGTGCGGTCGATACCGATGGCTTTGGCACGGATGACGAATCGGAAGGCGCCGCGGATGGGCAGGGCGATACGATTCAGGTCGATCCGTCGATCGTGGCCGTCCCCGACAACCTCCCTGAGGAGATGACCCAGGCTGGTTTCCAAGACGTGGTCGCAAGGTACCTCACTTCCCTGACCTCTGAATACGGCGCTCCCGAGAAGACCCTTATCGAGTCGAGTGGCGTCAACACGGGGATGGGTCCCGATGGCTCAGATATCCCCTACTGGATCATCCGAGCTTATTTCCCCAACGAGACGGAGATCCCCGTGACAGTTGATTACACCAAGGGCGAGGGATTCAACGTCGGGACGTACTGATCGAGATGAAGAACGCGCCCGGACCGTACACAACCGAACCGTCCCTGCTGCTTTTTCGCAGGCGCCTGGCCGCCCTCATGAGGGTGACGGGTGTCGGTCAGGATGAGCTTGCGGACATGATCGGTCAGTCGTCGCGCTCGATCGGCCTTTGGCTAACGGGCGTCAGGCTGCCCTCCGCTGTCTCGCTCAAGGCCCTCTCGAGGACGTTCGGTGTGCCCGCCGATTGGCTGCTGGGTGCGGACGCGGTGGAGATCGCCTCTGGGCTCACGAGGCTCGCGGAGATCGCCTCGGCTCCCAAAACGATGGATGAGGGCGCCGATAAGGTGCCGGACTAAAGAATCGGCCTTCCGGTTGTAACTCCACCTATCGTCGGATGCTAAATCAACGAAAACATAGATTGAGAATGGATGAGCTATGGCAAGATTGCCGCGACATGGCGCCAAGATGAATAAGGTCAAAATCGGCACTACGATTGAGGTGGATACCAAGGCCGCCTTAGATGGGTTGATGCAGGCAACCCCAGACTCTCTCCGGACACCTGGCGAGGCCATAGACTACATCGCCAATATCGCTATGGGGCTCCAACCGAGAGTTGCCAAGACGGTCGATGTGGCCTGTACGGAGCAGATCAGGGTAATTGAAAAGGAGATGAAGCTTCTTCCGCAGGACGGATCGCGGGAAATGATGTGGAGCGATTTGGAGGCCACACGAAGTCAGTTAAAACGCCTTCACGAACATTTCTCCTCATACTATGAGCAGGACAGCGTACCGGATGAGCTTAGGCGTATTGAGCTTAGCGGTGGCGCCTATGCGCTAATTCCGTCGAATTGGATTGTCCTTGGCACGGACGATGACGCTGCCAAATGTAAAAATGTCGGCGTAATTGAATTGGGCGAGGAGTTTGGGGGCGCCGCTCCCCATTTCGCGTTCTTTCATAACGGTAGCTACTGTAAGGACGAGATTATTGCCGAAGCTGGGCGTGCGTGGAGCTCTGGGTGTAATCCTCGTGACAATCATGCAGTAATGGGGAGCGGGTGCGCGCCTGTTGATTCGGATGGCATAAAAACATCGGGGACCTATTACTTTTCCGATCTCCGAAACGCATCCTTCTATGAGACTCGAGGTATAGGCGCGCCGTACGGCGCCGCGATTTATTTTGAATCATTATGAGTCTATAGATTTGAGACCTCCTATTCGCCGTGAACACTTGTTCCCGCATCGGATGTTGTGGTTACACTCCCCCATCATCAATGGGAGTTGACTGAGACGGGGAGGAAACAATGCAGCAGAGGCACACTGAAGCGCCTGTCGAGATGCTTGCAGCCGTGTTGGGACATCCACATGGCTGGGACTCAATTCTCGACTCCATGTCCGAGCATCCCGAGATGGGCCCGAGGGGAATCCTCGCCCTTGCGGCCTTCAAACTGGACCATCCAGAGGCAGATACCTCGACCGTCCTCAGTAGATCCCGCGCCGATAAACTGGGCGGCAGAATCAAGGAGCATCCGGTTGGGTTCGACATCCTCGTCCCTATCGCCAGGCGAGTCGGGGATGAGTTGACTCTCGATTGCGAGCTCGCACCCGAGACGGTCTACCCCGCCTCCGCTTTCGAGGGCCTTTCCTCATGGCCTGGGGCAGCTCCGATTAGGGTGATCGAGGGCGACGCGGTCGGACTCGACGCGGTCTCGGAGGCTTCAAAAGACGTTGATCTCGAGGGCATGGACCCGATGGCCACGCACGTGACGCTTCGACGCTACGGGGTCGATGACGGCCTGGATGTTCCCGTGCCGATGGAGGACACGGAGCTTCTTCTCGCCCGAATCGAGCGCGTTTGCGCGCAGGTGAGGGGCGCCACGGATAGAATCGACCGGGCCCTTAAAAAGGCTGGCTTCGAGTGCCGGCCGAGAACGCGAACCGCGCAGAACGGTCCGTCAGAGCGCGGGCAGTCGGCAAACATGACGACGAAACGCCTGAAGAGCATGCTGGCCTCCTTCGATGCCGGAGCGCGCGGGACATCCCATAACGCACGGAAGGGGGCGTAGCGCCATGGCAAGGAGAACGTCGAAGCGATTCGTCGCGGCAGAGGGGCAGATCTCCCTTTTCGCCATGGATGACCCGACGATGTATGAGGAACCGGCTGAGAAGCCGGCAGAAAAAGAGGAGACCCAACAGAGGTTGGCTCTTGACTTCGGGGCGCAACTGGAATCTTATGTAAGCCAAACGGGTGGCGATGAGGCCACCCGCAAGGACGATTCCGAGGAGGAGGCACATGTCGGTGCTGAAGAACCCGTACAAGGGCGTGAGGGGTCTCCGCTATTCCTTCATGGAGCAGAACGCTCCGGAGGAGCTGGCCAGGATGGACGCGGCCGGCGAGACCGAGGAGTATCTCAAGGCGGTGGAGCGCAACTACCTCACGAGGCTGGCGGAACTCCAGGACAGCTGCATGGAGAGTTGCGGGGCGACACCGGAGTTCGCGCAGCTCACGATGGCCCAGTGCCGGTACGACGACTACATCCGCAAGGCCGAAAGCGCCCACAAGATGGCCGAGGAGATCGCCCTCAACGAGACGGTGCTCACGCTCTAGCCACCACCTACAACAACGAATACCTGAACCCGGATGCCCAGGCCGGCCATACGCCCCTGGAGCGTGCGAAGCTCAACGTAGCTGCGCTACGCGCCCTCAAGGCGGCCATGGACGAGGGACGAGAGGCAATTCCCGAGGAGAAGCGTGCGATTTCGGCCTACTCCGGTTGGGGTGGCGCCGCGAACGCCTTTGCTCAGAATCCGACCGGCGGCTGGGTTGCCGTATCTCAAGAGTTGAAAGAGCTGCTGAGTGAGGATGAGTTCGCAGAGCAGCGTGCCACGGTCCTCACGGCCTTCTACACCCCGCGTCCCGTCGTGGAGCTAATCTGGGAGACGCTGAGGGGCGCCGGTATCTGCGATGAGGGCACGGCTGAGATCCTGGAGCCGGGCTGCGGTACGGGCAACTTCATGCGCTGTGTTCCAGAGGGCATGGATGTACACGTCACTGGCGTGGAGATCGACCCCGTGAGCGCAGGGCTCGCGCGCGTGCTGTGTCCAGACCACACGATCGTCGCGGCGGATATCGCTAAATGCGAGATCCCCGATGGTTCATTTGATGCCGCTATCGGCAACGTACCCTATTCGGATGCAATCAAAATCGATGGAGTCCCGCTCCATGACTATATGATCAGAAGGTCGGTGGCCGCCGTGCGCCCGGGCGGCATCGTCGCCGTGCTGACGAGCCGCTACACCATGGACAAGGCCCGCGAGACGACTCGCGAGAACCTTGCGCGCGAGTGCGACCTTATCGGCATGGTCCGACTCCCCAAGGAGACTTTTGAGAGCCAGGCCGGAACGAGCGCGCTGTGCGACCTCGTTATCCTGAGGAAGCTTGCCGAGCCGCGGGAGATTTCGCGCGACAACGCTCCAGCCTGGGTTCACACAGCGATGAACGCGGACGGCTTCCGCGTAAATTCGGAACTTGCAGGCAATCCATCAATCGCCGTGGGAGACCAGGGCTCCGTGATGACCGCATACGGCCCCGGGTATTCGCTGACCAGCGGACTTGACGCCGCAGGGATCGCCGATGGGGCCAGGAAGGCTCTGGCAGATCAGGCGATCAGCACTACTGCCCATACATTTGAGGGTGTGCCGGGTAGGTCCGCAGCCCCCGAGGTCGTCCAAATCCCCACCGACCCGGCACTCTATGAGTTCACATTGGGCGACGGCGGCTCGATCTGGTATGGCAACGGCGATACCGTGGAGCGCTTTCACCCCGCGGGACGAGGTGCCGAGGACCGCGCCCGCGCTATGATCGAGCTCAGGGATGCCGCACGGGCGCTTATCGCCCTCCAGCGCGATCCCGAGTCGACCGATGCCGCAATCGACGCCGGAATCAAGTCTCTTAACGACCGCTACGATCGCTTTGCCGATCGCTACGGCCGTCTGAACGACCCGAAGAACCGCAGGATCCTCATCAAGAAGGGCTATCACGACTGCTCGCTCGGCATCAATCTGTTCAGCCTCGAGGTGCTGGACACCAAGAAGAACTTCGTGCGTAAGGCTGATATGCTCTCGAAGCGCACGGTTCGCCCGCAGACGCCCCTCCCCGACCGCTCCGAGACCCCGGCTGATGCCCTCGCAGTCTCGTATGACCGTACGGGAGGAGTGGATCTCGCGCTCATCGGAGGCCTTCTGGGCTGCGACGCCGACGAGGCCGAGGAAAGGCTCGGCGACCTCATTGTCCGCGACCCGATCACATCGAAAATCGAAAGCGCAGAGGCATACCTTTCCGGCGATATCGGCAAGAAGCTTGATGCCATCCATGCGCTACAGAAGAATATTGAAACTGAGCGCTTTAACGCCGGAGAAGGCTCCTGGCTTGAATCTGTATCGATTCCTCCTGCTCGGACTCCCGAGACGAGCGAGGGGGTGGCTAGGACCGTCGCCGTTCTCGTGAAGAGCGGCCTATGGGACACCTGCGTCCATCCTCTGACTGCCAACCGTGCCGTTATCGCATCTGCACATGTCGATAGGTTGCCGGACAGCTGGCGCGACCGGGAATTCGGTACATGGACGGGCGAGGCGCTTATCGCCGCCCTGAGCGAACTTGATGAGGGGGTATCCGTCTCAACCGAGCGTAGGGACGGCCGCACTGTCATCTCGAACCCGCTCATCGCAACGCTTGTCGCGCGATCTGTCGGATATCGAGCCAATAATCGTGAATTTGCAACCGATGGAATGAATACCGAGGAAGTTCTCTGGCGCCTGTCCAGAGAGCCCCGCGTGGGTACCGATGTCCTTGCCGCCGCGCTTCGACGGGCCGACGCCGACTGTGTCTATCAGACTCCTAAACCAATCGTAAACCTTGCGACGGTGTACGGGGTCTCTATTTCTCGGGAGTCGGGAGAGGAGCCTCTTTCGGGAGCCCTCGCAGCCGCTATGAAGGCGGATCCCGTTCCGGCCGAATTCCTAGTCTCACTCGGTTATCGTCAGGCGGGTGAGGATGCTGCCACAGAAATCACCCATGTCGATTGGGTGGGTGACGTCGAGCAGCCCATTCCGCACGAGGAGCTTTTCAGCCCTGAGGACCTTGCCGATTACAGGGCAAGGCGTGAACAGCATATGGCAGGCTTCGGCCTAACCGAGTCGGATGCCGAGAGGCTCGCTACACTGCACTCGTGCGAAATGAAGCTGAAGGCCGTGCTTCCACGCGAGTTGGGCCCTGGGGAGATTGCGGCTACCCTCGGCTCCCCTTGGATTCCGCCCTCTATCGTCATGGATTTCATCGAGGAGACGTTCGAGATTACCGATGGCGAGATGCCTGCGTCAAAGCGGAGGAAATTCGAGGTCGCCCATGAGCCCCATACCGGCAAATGGAGACTGACGGGAAATGTGACGGACCTTTCTCTTGAGGTGCTGGCTAGGTTTGGCGTCAACGCCTACACTCCCCTCAAGGTCGTCTCGGCCGTTCTCAACGGCAGCGAGACGAAGCTGAACAGGGAGGACCCATTCACCGGCAAGAAGGTCCCCGACCCTCAGGCGACCAAGGCCGCATGGGATAGGAGACGCATTGTCTCATCGGCTTTCGAGAAGTGGGTGTGGACCGATCCGGATCGGGCGAATGTCCTGTGCGGAATCTACAACGACAGATATAACCGTCTGGCTCCCAGGACGTATGACGGCTCTTACCTCACATTCCCCGGCATGAATCCCGACGTTGAGATGAGGCCGCACCAGCGCGCCGCCGTGGCACGTGCCGGACAAGCTGATGAGGGCACGCTCGTGGCCCATGTTGTCGGCGCCGGTAAGACCTATACGGGAATCGCAATGTGCATGGAGGCTCGGCGCCTCGGGCGGGCCAACAAGCCGCTCGTCGTAGTGCCTAAGCATCTTACCGAGCAGTGGGCATCTGATTTCGCCTACCTCTATCCCGGGGCAAGGGTCCTCTATATGGGGAAAACGGAGTCGGATTCCGCAGACTCCGTTAGAGAGTTTTTCGGACGTGCGGCGGCAGGAGATTGGGACGCCGTGATCGTATCCGGTTCGCGCTTCGATATGCTCGACCTTTCTCAGGAGCGCAAGGAGGTCTATCTCAAACGCCGAAAGGAAGAATTCCTGCAGGCTAAGATGGATGCACAGGCGAACGGTGGAAGTTTCTCGGTTAAAAGGCTCGAGGAAGAGGCCAAGAAAATCGATGATAAGCTCGCGAGCCTCCATTCGACCCCGAAGACCGAGGGGCTTTCATTCGAGGAGATCGGCTTCGACTTCCTTTTCGTGGACGAGGCGCATAGCTATAAGAATCTCCAAACCCACGGCCTCGACATCGCGGGAATGGCCTCCTCAAAGTCCAACCGCAGTGAGAGCCTGCTCGATAAGTGCAGCTATCTTCGAGAGATCGGCCGTGGACGTAATATAGTGTTCGCCACGGGCACGCCTGTCACCAATACGATGGGCGAGCTGTACAACATGCAGCGCTACCTTGCTCCTGAGCTTCTCGAGCGGCAGGGCCTATCGTCGTTTCCGGCCTGGGCGTTCACGTTCGGGACGATTGAGGACTCGATGGAGATTAAACCGGAGGGCAACGGCTTCCAGCTGAAACAGCGCTTCACGAAGTTCCATAACCTTCCCGAGCTCATGAGCGCCTATCGATCCTTTGCGGATATCGTCACGCAGGAGGATGTGAACCTCAAGGTGCCCGATTGCGAGGAAATCCATGTCACCGTACCTGCCACTCCCGAACAGGTCGAAGAGGTTAAGAAGCTCGGTATCCGCGGCGAGCGCGTCCGTGCCGGAAACGCCGATGACAACGACAACCTGCTGGCAATCACGGGCGACGGCATGAAGGTCGCCCTCGATCCAAAACTGTTGCATCCTGAGCTGGAGCCATTGGAAGGCGGCAAATGCGATGCTTGCGCGCAGGAGGTATTTAAGATATGGAAGGAGACGGCCGACATGCGCGGCGCACAGCTCGTCTTCTGCGACCGTTCTACCCCGGCATCAGGTAATTGGAATATCCAAGATGATATGGGGAGACGCCTTATCGAAGCGGGAATCCCCTCCGAGCAGATTGCGTGCGTCAGCGACGTCGGCGACAACCCGGAGAAGAAGGAGACGCTCTTCGAGAAGGTGCGCGAGGGTGAGGTGCGCGTGCTCATGGGATCGACCTCTAAGTTGGGAACGGGCACGAACGTCCAGACAAGGCTCGCGGCCATCCATAACCTGGACTGCCCTTGGAGGCCCTCGGACTTCGAGCAGCGCCTGGGAAGAGTCAAGCGTCAGGGAAACTTGTTTGATCGGGTAAAGGATTACAAGTATGTCGCCCAGGGAACCTTCGATTCCTTCCTCTATTCCACCGTCGAGCATAAGCAACGCTTTATCGGGCAGGTCTTCTCGAATAAGCCGTCCGTGCGAAGCATGGACGATATCGATGAGACGAGAATCTCCTATTCCGACCTCGCTGCTGTGGCTTCCGGCAACCCCGACATCAAGAGGATCCAGGAACTGAGAAGCGAGATCATGTCGCAGTCTATGCTCAGACAGTCGCACGCGGAGACGGTGGCGAATATGCGCCATCAAATCGAATCTCGCTATGAGCCATCTGCCAGGGTCAATCGCCGGATATTTGAGCTGCTTGAGCGCGACCATGATGCCCTCGACCGCGCGAATAGGCAAAGAGAGCTCGAGAAGGGGTCGGATATCGTAAGGGTTTCGGTTAACGGTGTTTCGGCGCAAAATCGCACGAACGCAATCGAGATGATCCAGTCGGCGGCCCACGACTGCCCTATCGGCCCCATCAGGGCCATCGGAGAGTTCCGTGGGCTGGAAGTCGTCGTGAAGAAGGAGCAGACACTTCAGGAACGGGGTGGCAGCTTCCGCTACGATCCCTTCATCGGCCTGAGGGTGAAAGGCGAGACCGAGGCTCACTGGTCGAGGCATATGCTGCCATCGGCCACATCCGGTTCCCACACCGTGCTACAGCAGATGGACGGCATTGTTGAGAAGGAGGCGAGCGGTCTAGATCAGGCAAGGGCCTTAATGGAGCGCGCCGCCAAGCAGCTCGAGGATGCAACCAAGATCGTCGGCGAGCCCTGGGACGGCGAGGAGAATTTCGAGAAGCTGCGGGCCGAGCTTGCCGAGTTGGAGCAGAAGGAGTTGGAAAAGGGTCAGGTCGAGTCGGATGGAGATGATGGCCAGGATGAGGAAGGTCCTAGCATTTCGGCATCTCCCGTCAGTGATGGAGGCCAGGACGGGGACGAACATCCCCACACGAACGGTCATGGAATTTAAACGACAGGCACAATCGGCTTTCAAAGGGCATTGCTCGTTTTGTTGCAATTGGACCTATCGAGGCTGAATGAGATTGGAGACGGGATGAACGTAGGGAATAGTCTCGCCGAATCGATTGAGGGGGCCACGACGGCCTACTATCGGGACGGCGGTGGCACCGAGACTGGGATTGCGGCTGATGTGAGGCTGGTCGAGGCGCTCAAACAGGCCTATGTCGCCGCCTATGCCCGAAATGACGGCGGTTCGCTGGATACCGTGAAAAATGAGCTCGCTGAGTTCGGTGGAAGGGAGCCTACGACCAACGAGATCCGCGAGGCCGCTATCGCGCTCGCAGGCAAGCAGGCGAAGCAGGACGCTGGCGTCATCTCCCGCATGTTCAGGCTGCAGGCCGCATCGCTTGCGGAAGAGTACGCGCCCGCGCTCGTCAGGGCCTTCGATGCAGAGCGCGCCCAGAAGGCCGACCGCGGCGTCGCGGTAAGCGCGAAGGATAAGGCCAGGCGAACGAATATCAGGAGGAGCTGATATGTACTTTGAGAATGACCTTGGGCAGCCATGTGTCCATATATCTAGTGTCCAGTACTTGCCGGCGAACGTTTACTTCACAACACAGCCCCATAACATCCTGCTCAAGGTTGAGAGAGATCCGAAAGGGCGCGAGGGCGTCTTCGTTCAACCCTTCTCACGCGATGGCACCATTCCCATGGCCCATGTCTCGCATAAAGTGGAGACCGCTCTCAAGTTCGGATGGCCGGAACTCTCACACAACGGTTATTTCGCCATAATCCCTTACCAATGTGATAAAAACGGGTTAACCGGGTATCTCAGGTCTGGATTCGAGAACTTAATGGAGTTCCCTATCCTTATGGGCATCCTCGATCTCGAGGGGATGGTGGAGAACGCCGAGCGCGACTCTCTTTACGGCACCCTCGTGATCGATGAGAAAACTAACGAGATCAAGGTCGAGGTTCCCGAGGATGTCGATACCGAGTTCAGGTATTGGCTCAGGAACAACGGGGCACACCCCGTCTCATCCAAGGAGATGCCGACGGTTCCCGTTGACCGCGATCCGAACCGAATCTCCAAGGAGGTCGAGGCGATCATCTCGGAAAAGACTCCGGAACGCTTCATGAGGTCGCTGCTCGACTCGAAGATCCTGCGTGCTGGGGCTTCGGCGGCAGATGTAGCGGCGCTGAGATCGGGACTCGATGGCCTTTTGGGCCATAGCGTCGCCGGTACGGAAAACCTTAAGAAATCGCTCGATATGAGAGAGCGTTCAACGCGACATTAATAGCTCACAAATCCGTAAGCCCCTGCCCTGATCAGGGGCTTTTCGTTTGTTAGGAAATTCATTTAGTCAGAAATTACATAGTTACGATATTGCACAGTTCCGTTATCACGTAGCTACGTTATGCCGTTGGGGCGGCACCATCGACACCATCAGCGAGGCCAACCTGCAGGACAGTTACATCGAAAACACGGCTTATCGGTGGTGTGTCCTGGAGTTCGTCCCGATCGTCGACACGCGATGGGAGCCCGTCACCTATGGCCACGGCGATTCGAGTTGGTATTGCTGCAGCAAATGGGACGTGCGCTACGACCTCGCTCGCGCCAAGGAGCTGCTGGAAACGGGGCCGCGGGAGTACGACCGACTTCCAGACGGCGGGCCCTACGACGGCCACCCCTGTTGGCAAGCGTAAAAACGGGGAGGGTCAAAAACCCTCCCCGTTGCGTCAGCGGTGTCGACCAGTCTACCTGCGAGTCCTGTAAACCCTGCTTCGGTGGTCTACATCGACAACAAGGATGACGAGAACATCGTCCTCGATATCGACAACTATCCGATAGTCTCCGACCCTGTAGCGCCATAGACCAGACTTATTTTCAGTCAAGCCCTTTCCCATGCTCCTCGGGTCTTCGAGCTGTGAAATCTCATGGAGCTTTGCCACAATTCTTTTGGCGATCTGCTTGTCCAGCTTTCTCATTGATCGCTGGACATCCTTATCGACTTCAATCCGCCAAGCCAAGGCTTTCCTCCAGCTCGTCGAGCGTCACAGTCTCAAGCCTGCCGGCCCTATAATCCTCGACCTTCTTCATTAAGCCGTACTCGTACTCAAGCCTGTCAATCTCGGCAGCGAGCGCTTCTGTCATGTAGAAAGTCTTCGTGCGCCCCGTTGATTTCGCCAAACGGTCGTACCTGTTTGCTAAATCCTCGGGCAGCCTCAATGCCGCGGTAGCAGTGGCCATAGCGCACCTCCCAATCATGCGTATAACGTGTATTACATTCTAGCACATCGATCACCGCAGAGGTGCAAAATAAATGTATTGATCTTCCATCGTTCATGTAATGTGAACTGTAACGAAAGAGGCCACCCAGGACAGCTTTGGAAAATCATGGTACCGATAACTGCGAAATTACGTTAATGCATACTTTCATTTTGAGAAGTTACGGCATTACACAATCACTCTATTACATTGTCACACTATGCCGTAGTTGCGTTATTGCGTAGTTACATTGTCACGTAGTTGAGTCATATCACAGTTCGGCTATTGCCAATACGATATCTCGGTTACGGAGACCATCCTTCATCCGGTCTGTCATTTTCCGGATCATGGACCACGTACCAGCTGCTGCCGTGGTGGCAGATATCGCGCAGGGTTCCATCCCCCATCTTCACGCGCCAGCTCTCGCACACACGGCCCTCCCCCATTACCCATGACCGCGGCTCGTGCCAACCGACTTCTGCGAAGGGGAAGATCCTGCCGTCGTACCATTTGATGCCCCACGGGCTGTACTCTCCGTCTGGCCGGCACTCGACCAGTGCTGTCACGAGCCTGATTGACTTCTTCCCCACGCCGACTCCTTATGCCAATTACTAACGAACGCGTGTTCTATTGTCTCATATCTCATAGCGTACATGCCGGATGTTTTGAAGCCTTCTCGATACAGACTGAAGTGTCACCAGATGGCACCAAACGACCACGCGCAAGAGCCTCGGTAGTGGGATTCTAATCTCATGGAAATCCCTGGAAGAAAGGGCTAAACGGTTATGGTTAAGAAAACTACTAGCATTTTTGTCCCGTTGGTTCCGAAAATGCCAAAAGACGATATGCCCAACGAATCCAGACCGAATTTCGATGACTTTGCTGTTGGTATGGTAACGGTCAAAAAAGATGAGAAATGCCCAGAGACATTGAGATTCGCAAACGATGTTTCCATTAAGACTGAAGCCATGGTGGAGAAAGATGTTCTTGAAACACTAACGGCCTTTTGCGGAATGAATGACAGTACAGGTTATCTGGTGACCGTCGATTTCACCAGGGCGAACCTATCGTTCCGCAAGAATAAAAAGGAATCTAAAACTGATCACCCGCTACCGCGTGGCTTCGATTGTTTGCTTTTGGAGTTTCCCATTCTTGCATGCGCCCTAAAAACACAGGGAATCGAGATTTGTTTGCCAGATAACGCCCTATGCTTCGGTAGTTTATCTCGGAAGAGTCTCGACTATATTAAACACTACGCAGGTAATTATCCTGGTGATTGCAGGTTGCCCCATCGCCTTTTTGATGAAAGAGCCACTATTGTAGGCAAGGGGTCAGAATTGCGAGCCCTCTGCCATCTTTCCAAAACACATGGCCTTACGACCTTTAGCCCGGATTATGCTGAGGACATGCTAGACACCACCTATAGGAAGGATGTCTCTGCCAAAGAGAAAATTAGACTAGTTCTAGATTCGGGGTCTTCCCCTGATTTCATTCGCAAAATGAATGAGGCGGGCTTCATCTCGGAAGGGGTTCCCGCCCAGTACCGTGACTCGATTCTCAAAAAGGCGCGTGAGGTATTCGATACCGATCTCGAGATATGGGATCAGCGTGTCGCGCCGATGCTCGAGGAGCATCTGGGCGTTAACGAGCCGTGGGTTGTCGGCGACTTCTATGGCAATCCGAGGAAGGCTGAGCTTAAGAGCGAGCCGGAGCCAGCGGAAAGGGTTGTCCCGGCACCCGCCCGCGCAATGCCCGTATTTAGACCGGAATAGCCATGAGTGCGCAGATGCGCTCGCTGGGCAACTCTCTAATCCCCCATGGCCATGAGAATCTTTTGGAGCGAAAATGACTCCCGTTACGGTCAGCGTCGTGGAGAGGCCCGGTAGGGAGCCGAAGTTCAGATGGATTGAGCTTTCCGACGGTCGTAGATTCCAGGTCCGCTCCACGGGCGCATCTGTCCCCTGCCCCGGGCGCAAGACGGGCTCTCTCGCCCGTATCTGGAGCGTGGAGATCGAGTGGAAGGGCAGACCGGTCCACCGTTTCATCGTCAAGGACGGTGATGGCTATTACATCGTGCGCGCAGGAGAGGACTCCTAGAGGGCCTCATAATCCAGATGCGAGATCGGGTAGGTGTTCTCGTAGACGTAATCCGATGAATTCGATGACTTGATCTTCACCTTTACGGGCTGGCCTTCGTCTTCCAGCAGAAATGCGGTGCAGACTGAAATCGAGTAGCCGGGCTCGAGTGTCTTCGAGGCATTCGGGTCGCTGTATTTCGTGCAATGGGACAGCTTCACGCCGTTTTGGTAGCACGAGACGTAGGACACCGGTGCCCGTCCGTCATGGTCGAGGTTGTTCTCGAATGTCATGCCGACGAGCAGGAATCGATACTCCTTGCCCCTCGAGTCCGTGACGACCCTCTTGTAGACGCCATCGACCGTAAGCCCCCTGGAGGCATCGGATGAGCCCGTGTCCCCTATGCCTCCGAAGGAGAACGCCTCGTCCTCGCTCTTCTCGGATTTCTTTTTCTTCTTCGAGTCGTCCGATTTATCCGACTTCTTGGCACAGCCGCATCCCATGAGGGCCAGCGAGGTGAGACCTGTCAGAACGGCCCTCCTGCTGACGTTGACGCTACCCATGCGTTATCACCCATCAATCCATTTCATGTCGCAACCGGTAGAGCGTATAACCCCTGCCGCTCGCCGTCTTTTCGGCGCCGGGACAGGCTTTCTCCAGTCGTTTCCCATGGGAGTCCATCACGATTGCCCATGCCCAGCCATCCTCCCTTAGGCGCCCAAAGCCGCCTTCCAGGCTGTCAACGTAGAGTCGGTAGTCATTGGCAGCGCTGTCCCCTGCGATAGCCTCAGACCAGATCTCAGGTCGCATATCGTATGTCACGGGCACTTCGGCCCACTCGAGGTAGTTCATCACGGAGACGTCCTCGGACCATATGCGGCCGGGGTCGTCGCCCAGGGCCTCGACGATTTGCCCCATATCCGCGTCAATCCCGCACCAACCGGATTCCACTCCGCTTGCCTCGGGCTCGATTGAGTGGAGTCCGCTGTTGATGACGGAGAGTGCCAAGACAAGGCTCAAGGCCAGCCTGCCTGCAATGAGCGCTCGATATGTCCGGCGCTCGAGTTCGTCCTTTCGCCCGGCAGATACGGTGACGATCAGAAACGAGACGGTCCACGTTATCCAAAGACACCTGACGGCGAGCGCCCCGGCGATTGCGGACGCCATCCAAAAGGCAAGGAGGCATCTGGGCGGGAAACGGTGCGCGAGAGCGCACGATGCGCTCGCCGCAAGGACGGCAACGCACCAGAACAGGGCGGCCGCCGGCATCGCCCACACCGGCTTCAGCTCGAGGATGACCCCGCCGTACGATGCTGCACCGAGTGAGCGGAGCACATAGAGTGAGCCGTCGATTGCATACGGGTTGACAAGGGATTCCGCTGCCATTCCGGCAATCGCCGCAAGCAGGGGCAGTCTGGACTGTGACCACGCGCGGAGTGCCTCGCATGCATTGCTCGGCTCGAACTCGCCCTCTTCCGGAAGCAGGAAGCACGCTGCGGCGGCGGCCGGCAAGGGCCAAAGCGCCGCCTGCAGATTTACAGACAGCAGCGATACGACCAGGAGTACCAGAAGGTAACAAGAGCTGGCGCCACGTCGCCATTCTAGGCACGTAGAGATGGTGATAAACAGCAGCGCTGCCGTCCAAAGGGACGGACGGATGGACAGATATGAGGCCATGAGGGTAAAGCCGAGCGCACCGATTAGCAGCGGTGCCCAGGGGTAGCGTGCGTTTCGCGCCAGCCTGGAAACGGTGCCGGTATAGGCCCACAGGGCGAGTGCGGCGGGTATCGCCACGGAGACGGCGACGCCCACGTAGCCCGCGGCCTTCCAGCACAGGTAGAGCCACGCGTCGTGCAGCCACTGCTGGATTACGATTCCCTGGCCGGCGATTGCGGTGAATGGGTTCGTACTCGGGATGCCGGATTCGACGACCACGCGCCCCGAGGCCAGAAGGAACCATCCGTCCGTATCAAGCGTCCCCGCCGACCTGATGGCGGGAATCAAGGCCACAACGACCATTGACAGGAGGACGGCGAGCGCCGCTGAGGCACAGCGTACGATCTTCGCTACCTTAATTTGGTTCAATCGAGTCTCCTGATAGAGATCGGGCGGTCCGACTCGTTGAACGTCCCGGGCGCGACCTCGATGCCGCCCACAGCCCCCCGCGGTGCGAAAAGGATGCGCCAGGGGGCGACTGAGGCATCGAGCGAGACTACCGGCCAGGACTGATCTGAGGGGTCGAAACGTCCAATCCAGCAGACATCAATCGGGACGCGCATGAACAGGGTATGGAGCGACCTGCCCCTTGCGTAGACCATGCCGGTGGATTTGCCGATTGACTTGGCGCCCATATACCCGATCGCCTTGTCCCAGAAGGACTTGGCGATCTTGAGGGAAATCGGGACCTCGGCGCCGGACCGGGTGGTGGCCACGCAGGGGATATCGTATTCGAAGCTCATGGACCTTCTCCTACATGAGGGAGGTGAACGTCTGCGCGATCTGGGCCAACACGGGGGCGAGGACGACGATCAGAAACACCGGAAGGATAAACAGGATGATCGGGAAGAGCATCTTGGTACCGAGCTTCTCGATCTCCGACTCGACCTTCAGGCGCCGCTGCTCGCGAACCGTCTCCGCCTGGTCGCGGATGATGTCGACGAGAGATCCGCCCGCGCGCTCGGATTGCGCAAACGAGGCCGCGAAGATCGTGAGGGACGGCACGCGGGCTCGCTCTGCGAAGCGAAGGAGCGCCTCGGTTCGCGATGAGAAGCTGGCCTCGTTGGCCACTCGCTCGAAGCCCTGCGCGATGGCGCCGTCCATCTTGCTGCCGACCGTGTGCAGGGCGAAATCGATAGATGAGCCCGCCGACATGCAGATTGCGAGCAGATCGAGGGCGTCGGGAAGCTGTCGGTCGAGCTCGTCGCGCCATTTCGCGCGCTCATTCAAAAGCCACAGCTGCGGGATGGCGATTCCCGTGAGCGCCAGCGCGGCGAAAATGCCAAGACCCTTTGCCCCGCCGACGAAAAGCGACGCGACGAGTCCCGCCGCCGTAAATCCCGCGGCGCTCGCGACGCGGAAGGCCCAGAAAGTCGCCGGCTGCATGGTGGAACCGGCGCGGTCGAGGGAGTCACGCGTCGAGTCCATTACGGTGCGTGAAATGGGTGCGAGCCTGGAGACAACGTTGGACAGCTTGTCGGCGATTCCGGGAAGCGCCGGGGAGGCGTCCTCTTCCGCAGGCTGCTCTAGGCCGAAGACACGTTTGAGGGCGATGTCCACTCCGAGGCCCGCTGCGATTCCGATGAGGATGATAATGAAGCCAGTTGTTATTGATTCGAACATCTGAGCTCCCCTAGTCGTACCTGATGTTGCTAATTTGCTTCAGCACCATGAAACCGATGATATCGAGCGCTATGCCCACGCCCAGGCACGCCCACCCCGCAGGCGTCATGAAGAACTGCCGGTGTATTTCCGAGGCAAGCGACATGAGCAGCAGCATGACGATCGGCGCGAAGCCGACGATCTTCGCCTCGAACCGTGCCGAGGAGGTCTTGGCCTCGGCCGAGCGCTTCGCCTTGACCTTTGCCCTGATGGCCTCGCCAACACGCTCCGTGATCTCGGAAAGCGAGCCGCCTGTCTGCTGCGATACCGATACGGCTGTTGAATAGAGCCTGAGGTTGGAGCTTTTGGTCCTCTTTGCCATATCGTCGAGCGCCTGGTCGATGGGGCGTCCGTTTCTAAGGTCGCGCTCAAGGATGGCGAACTCCGACTTCAGGGGCTCATCCATGTGCTCGGCGACCGGTGCCACCGATTGCGCGATCGAGACTCCCGTTCGAAGGTTCGATGCGATAAGCGGCATTGCCTGGCCGAGCTGCTCTTCGAAAAGGCCCTGTTCGGCACCACGCTTCGTCTTCACCCAGATCGGGAAGGCCGCGATACCGAGCGGGAGTGCGGCAACCGCCCCCGCTGTCGAGCCCATTGCAAGGATAAAGACCGATGGCGCGAACGCAACTACCGC
Organism: Collinsella aerofaciens; assembly: GCF_015552075.1. GTDB lineage: Bacteria > Actinomycetota > Coriobacteriia > Coriobacteriales > Coriobacteriaceae > Collinsella > Collinsella aerofaciens_Y. The sequence continues at coordinate 16,026 of NZ_JADNDZ010000110.1, read as the reverse complement.
CCATAGCTGTGCCGCCTCGGTGGTGGAGAGCTGGGGTGCCGCGCCCTGGCACACGCGTCGCAGGGCGCCGGAAAGGCGGTTGCCCCCATCTTTACCGGAGGGGTTCTCCGGAAGGGGGCCGGCTTCTGACTGCTCACGCTCGATGCGAAGCTTTCTTGCCGTCAGGAACAGGATTATTCCCATCAGGACCGCCGGCAGCGCGGGAAGGAGGGCTGCCGGGGAAATCTGCCCGCTCATCGACGGAACCAGAAATCGTCATCGATGTACACGCCGCGCGCGAAGAGCTTTTCGCGGTGCGCCGGGGTGATGCGCTCTCCGGTGGGCATGAACTCTCCGAGCACCTTGCCGTCCTCGGAAAAGCCCGTTTGTTCGAAGCGCATGATGGTGCCCATGGTGATGACGTCGCCCTGCATGCCCTGGACCTCGGCGATTTCGGTAATTTTGCGCGAGCCGTCGATATCGTAGCGGTTGACGAAAATGACGAAGTCGATAGCCGAGGCGATGAGCTCCATGATCTGCTCGCTTCGCATCTCCGTTCCCGTCTGCTGGATCATCGAGCGCAGGCGAGTCATGGCCTCGCGCGCGTTGGAGGAGTGGACGGTCGTGAGCGAGCCCTCGTGGCCTGTCATCATCGCCTGGATCATGTCGAACGCCTCGCCGCCGCGGCACTCGCCGACGACGATTCGGTCGGGGCGCTCGCGCAGCGCGTGAATCACGAGCTGCCGGATGGTGATCTCGCCCTCGCCCTCGATGTTGGGTCGGCGAGCTGTCTTGCGCACGACATGGGGCTTCTGGAGGCGCAGCTCGGGCGCATCCTCGATCGTGACGATGCGCTGGTTGTCCGGGATGAAGGACGAGCAGGCGTTGAGGAGCGTCGTCTTGCCCGAACCGGTGCCGCCTGCGATGACGACGTTCATTCGGCCGAGTACGATCGCCTCCATGAACTCGAGCATGCGCTGGTCGAAGGTGCCGAGGGCCATGAGGTCCTCGGGTTCCACCGCATCCGGTCGAAACTTACGGATGTTGAGAATGTTGTGGTCGACGGCGATGCCCTTTGCGGTCGCCGCGACACGGGAGCCATTGAATATCGCGCCGGGGCGGTTCAGGATGCAGTCGCACAGCGGCTGCGCCTCGTCGCAACGGCGACCGTCGGCTGACGCTATGCGATTGATGATGAACTTTACATGCTCGTCGTCTTCGAAGGCTACGGGGACCCTCTGTAGCAGTCCTGCACGCTCAACCCACACATCGTCCGGGGCGTTCACCATGATCTCGGAGATCGACGTATCCGGAAGCAGCTCCTCGATGGGTCCCAGGTAATATAGGTCGTTGAGCCCGGCCTGGATCACGGCGTTAAAGGAGTCGTCGTCCAGACGCGACCCCTCGGGACTGGAATCAATAATCTCGGCAAGAAGGTCGCGGGCGCGCGAGTCGCGCTGCACATCGCTCTCGGAGGCATCGTTGGCGGCGGTCAGGATTCCCGTCGCCTGACGGACGGCCTCGCGTTCGATGCCGAGCAGATCGCTATTCAGCATTTTGCACCTCCCCCGTCTCGGGAAGGGCCACGAGTCGGATGCCGCTCGCGCTTGAAAGGGCGAGGGCCTGGTCCTCAGTTACCTCGATTGTGACGTTGGAGTAGCCGTCTGACTTGGAACCCGAGAGATTGCCGTCGAGCGCTAGTACGCGAATGGAGTCGGCCACGCGCACGCTGCTCACGACCTGGCCGTCGTTCACGCTCGCGAGAACATCGACCTTGTCGCCGACCGAGAGCAGCGGGGAAAGTCCCGTTGAGCTGTCGAGCGCGACGGTATAGGCAACGTGGCCCTCGGTTACGGCGGTGGTGATGGAAGCGGGTTTCTTTGAGCCGGAGACCGATGAGAGCGAGACGGCGGTTCCCGAGGTCTGCTGTGTGACGGACTGGCGCCCGGCGACATCGGATAACTTCTTCGCGGCGTCCTTGGGCGCAAACGCCGTGGGCACGCTTGCGACCCTAAGGTCTGCCGAAGTGATAACTTCGCCGGGGGCGACATCGCGCGTGACGGTGACTACCTTGACAGTCGACTTCTCGAGACGCGCGAGCTCGCCCTGCGCCTGTGTCCATCGCCAGCCCGAGAAACCGACCGTCACGACTGCGACGGCGATCGCCACGCCGGCGACGGCGGCGAGCCTTCGGTCCTTACGCGTTCCCCCGGCTGCCGGTCCGCGCTGCCTGCGGGCGGTCGAGGCGCCTGCTGTTGACGTGGTCCTCTGGCCGCCCTGTGCGGGTTTGGGGGCCGCGGCGGGCATCTGCGTCGACGTGGTCGCCCCCATGGCGGCCTCCTGCGCCATGGCGCGCTCCAGCTCATGGCCGAGCGCCTGCTTGCGCCCGCGGAGCCGCTCGACGCTGCGCATGCGCCCGGAGTCGATGGCCGTGCGCATTTCCGAATCGACTTGGGCGATTTCTGCCCTTATTTCCTCCTGGGTCCTTTTTTTTCATCTCTATGATTCCTTCCTGGGACCTAGGAGTCCCTTAAACGCGAGCGGTGGAAAATGGTTCGCACTCCAGTGCCAGGTGATACTGGCTGCACTTCCCCCCCTCCCGCACAAACCATCTCGAAAGCCTTTTTTGTTGAGCAGACCGGTCTCTGACGCATCGGGTCGTACATCGGGCCCGAGGGCTCTTCGGCCTGACGTACTATTCCGACATATAAAGAATCGCCCCGCGCGACGATCTGCGCAGGGCGATTTGGTGCCATTGGGTGACAATATGGCGCGCTATGGCGTGTTGGCTGGCGGTTGCCGTCTGACGATCAGGGAAGCATGTCCCTCACGGCCTCGGAGAGAATTTCGGGTGCATCGTCGAGAGAGCAGGCTCCCGTTTTAGTCGAAACGACACCTTCCTTGTCGATCGTGTACTCGCACCAGCCGTTACCGGTATCGGCCGGTCGCCACACCGTCGTGGACGAATAGGGATGTAGGGTCCAGACGGCGTCCGAGCGCACCTTCAGCTCGTCGATGCCGGCGAATCTCGCGAAAGTCGACGGCCAGGTTCCCTCAAGGACCACATAGACGCCTGCGTAGCGATCGGCTGCCCCGCAAAGGCTTTCAGGGGCCTCTACATAATAGACCGTGGCCTTTCCGGTGTAACCGTTGGCCTTGAGCATCTCGAGAACCTCGGAGCGCGCCTCATCCCCCGGGTTCTCGGCGTATTTGACGGCATTGGCCTCACCGAAGCAAGACTGCCTCGTGCTCTCGAGAAGCGACCCCTGCCATGTCCTATATGCGAGAGCTCCTCCCAGGTCTACGGCGAGCGCTATGAGGAGGGATAAGGGGATGAGCATCACGACGAAAAAGGATGTGAGCTGCGCGCGGGCTCCCCCTCCCCTGAGTGCGTGGCACTTCATCTAGATGACCTCCCAATCGGAATAGCTGATGTAGGAACGCGTGATGTTTCGGACGGATCTCTTTCCGAACACGTTGTAGGGCGCCGGGTAGTCGTACGTGATTTCAGCCGACACCGCTACGGTCCTGTCCTCGGTCCTGAGGTTCTCGGTGCCCAAATCACCTGCGACGGCGTTTCCGTGGCCGAGGTTCTCATCGGAATCGATGTTGACCGAGGCGTTCTTTACCGTGAGACAGCTTGGGTCAATGTCGGCCGATGCGCTTACGAGCTTCTTCACGAGCGTGTCGGCGTCCATAGAATCCCAGCCTGCGGGAAGTCGGTCCGCGAGATGTGCGAGGGAGTAATCAATCCTGGCTCGCTGGTAGCCCGTGAACCCGAAGCCCAATATGGCGAGGACGACGGTGAGCGCTATCGGGAATACGAAGATGAATTCAGTGGAGATGAGCGCCTCGAGCGACCTTCTGTTACGCACCATCACTTGACCTCCGATGAGATTGCCGTTGCCGAGGATGACTCGGGCTCAATTTCCGCAAGGCCATCGAAGACGGCCAGGGTGAATACGCGGCGGCATGGAATCTGGACATTGACCGTGACGGACTTGCGCTCTATTGAAGAGTCCCTGGACTTGTCCCCAACCCTTAGCTTCACGCCTTTGGACGAAAGCGCGCCGCGCTCGATATCCACAGTGCAGCTGCTATCGAGACCGATAGCGCCCCTTACGTAGGATTCGACTTCAGAATCATTCTTATCGGGGTTCGCTGCGGCGTAGCGCGCCCCCTCGGATGCGGCCGCCGATGCGAGGGCCTTGCATCGGCTCAGGTTCGCGCAATCCACGACGAGTGCGAGCATTGCGATCATGATGGGGAGTAGAAGGACGAGCTGGGTCACCATGACCGCCCTGAGTTCTGTTGGTCTTGACCTCATAGCAGATTACCTTTCAAGATTGCGATTAGCGTCGCCCCGACCAGACTTACCGACAGCACGGCGTTATAGGGGACGTTGTCTTTGAGGCGCGCGCAGGCGGGAATGAACCTGATGGCAAGCTCAAGAGCGCACGCGCATAGAAGGTGGATAGCGAGAAACTCGAACACCGTTCCGACGGACAGCACGGTCATGAGGGCGATGGCAAGTGTGAGATAGTCGCCGGCGTGCCAGGAGATGCCCCCGATACGCTTCATGGCAAATGAAATCAACGCGAATACGGCGGCGCAGGGAACGGTGATTATCGCCCACTTATATGGTCCCCAGGGGGACGACACGGCGCCCGAGGCCGCAAAGAGGAGCAGCATGGGCACCGGTGCAATCCTGAATCTCATGTCCTCCTGCCCAAGCGCCACAGAGGTCGCCAGCAAGACCGCGTAGGGAACCGAGATGAGCGTTCCCACCCATGAGGCTAACAGGTAAGGGTAGACAAGGGCGATTTCTGAGGCCAAGGGAGGGTTATGATGGCGGAGGTATGCTCCGGTGTCGCCAAGCATGGATAACTCCGCGCCGATACATCCTTTACTCCCCAGGGAAATGAGTGTCGAGGGGCTGACGCCGTAATTAACTGCCTCCCTCTTCACGGCGTCAATCCATTTATCCCTATCGGCGTCACCGGGTCGTGCCTGGAGCATGGCCTTGTCCTCATGCTCCAGCGCGGCGTAGCGCCAACGCTGATAAAGATGGGAGGCGCACCAAAAGCCGCAGCCGACGGCTAATATGGTCGCCAATCTGACGCCAAAAGACACGGGAGCCTCCTCGATACAGGCATGGGAACTCATATTTAATTCTGTAGTCGTGTTTACTCAAAATAAGGCCTATTTGGTGCCACGTGGTGACAGGTATATATCGAAACGCAACCTATGCGGGTTGGACCGCACCATGGACACCTACAAAACTGCGGAGCCTCCGTCCTGAGGACGCCTGCGGACAGTTGGCGGCTCAATCGCGATGCGTATGGTGGATAGCCGATCGATAAGGGTGCATCCGAAGTAGAAGCTGTTCAGGAGCTAACGTCAGACAGATATAATTGCCGATCGAAATACAGTACTTGCGAAACATCACCAGATAGCCAACGCCATACACCTGAGGAAAGATACTGCTCGAGGCGCGGTGCCTGCGAGGCCCGTTACAGTCGCACTGCTCGTCGCAACAGAATGAGTATCTGCTCGAAGCGCGGTCTCGGCGAAGTGCATCCCGTCATCTTCCTTTTCGGAAAAATGGTAAGCAGCTGCTCGAAGCGCGATGCCTATGAAGCTCATGTCGCTTTCCGTCAAGGGCGGGAGAAGACAAGAAACAAATTGAAGTGAGTTGCCTACGAAACGCATCGAGCAGACAAACCGCATTGATATGCAGCAAGTATCTACTCGAAACGCTGTGCTATTGCCGCGTATGTGCTAAATAAGCTGGGGGCCGTTCCGGTAAGCGGCTGCTCGGAGTGCATTTCCTGCGAAGTATACCCCTCTCGAATTAAGGAGCTCCGAGCAAGCGGCTGCTCGAAGTGAGGTATCTATGAAGCGCATGATTCTGCAAACGTTAAAGTTGGATATGTCGATGCTTGACGTGTCGTTTTCTCGAGGACCACGAGCGCCTTCTGATTCTCTTGACAGCGGGAGGCGAGTGCAAAAAACGCGACACCTACAAAGCTCGCGGGTGAGAAGCGGGCCCATCTGGAGGGGCAAGTAGCTGCTCGAGGCGCAGTACCTGCGAGTCAGCAACCATACCGTACAGTCGATGAATCCTGGCAAGCAACTGCTCGAAGCACAGTTCCTGCGAAGTATTAAGAGATTTAAGAAAAGTGGATTCAGCGGTAAGTAACTGCTAGAAGCGCGGAACCTACGAAGCATATGGAGCGTTCCAATGGAACATAGCCCGGCAAGAAACCGCTCGAAGCTCGGTACCCGCGAAGCGCCATCGCACGTATATTAACGAGCGCGATCGCTAAGTAACTGCTCCGAGCACAGTACCTGTGAAATTCCCAATTCCTCCTATGGTGCAATTGTTCAGGCAAGTAACTGCTCGAAGCGCGGTACCTGTGAAGCTTCAGCTGGTCAGGCATTTACTTTATATCAGGCAAGTAGCTGCTCGAAGTGCGGTACCTGCGAAGCCGACGGTCTATCACATCGTGTGCTCGGGGAGGCAAGTAACTGCTCGAAGCGCGGTAACTGCGAAGCACCGAGGACGAATGGCTGTATCTGCCCGTTGGCAATTAGCTGCTCGAAGCGCGGTACCTGCGAAGCATCTCCTGGCTCATGTTGGTCCGGTTGACCGGCAAGTAACTGCTCGAAGCGCGGTACCTGCGAAGCGCATATAGCAGCGGAAGAAGTCGACCAACAGGCAAGTAACTGCTCGAAGCGCGGTACCTGCGAAGCCATTTTGCGCGTATGATGGACGAGCAGAACGGCAAGTAACTGCTCGAAGCGCGGTACCTGCGAAGCGACTTTAGGGGTGCCCGCGAGCACCACGAGGGCAAGTAACTGCTCGAAGCGCGACTCCGTGATCAACCTCGGCGACGTCAGGCAAGTAACTGCTCGAAGCGCGGTACCTGCGAAGCCCGCTTGCCCGTAGTTCCAGTATTTCAGCCGGCAAGTAACTGCTCGAAGCGCGGTACCTGCGAAGCGGGAGCTGCTTCCGTTAGACGTTCCCAGCAGGCAAGTAACTGCTCGAAGCGCGGTACCTGCGAAGCATATCGGTGAATACAACGACGAGGAGATTGGGCAAGTAACTGCTCGAAGCGCGGTACCTGCGAAGCGCCTTGGCCCTCTCGTTGACGCGCTCGATGGGCAAGTAACTGCTCGAAGCGCGGTACCTGCGAAGCCCAGCTGCAGGGCGGCAACAGCGCTGCGATGGCAAGTAACTGCTCGAAGCGCGGTACCTGCGAAGCGCGCTCTGCGCGGCAAAGGCGGCGAATAGGGGCAAGTAACTGCTCGAAGCGCGGTACCTGCGAAGCCGGAGAATCGGCATCGGCTGGCAAGCGCCAACATAAGAGCAGCTACTGAAGCTGAAAAGTTGATTTAAAGAAAGAAAAGGTTCCGACGATTTTGGGAAACCATCCTATTTCCGCCCGGAAACAGGATGGTTGTGTGAGTTCTGGAAAAACCTGACAGCTACCGGATCGTCGGACAACCGGGCTGTCAAGCAATAAGCCTTATTTGAGATTTCAAGGTGCTCACACCAGTTTAACGGTTTAAGCGGTGCGGGAGAAGAGAACCCCGTCTCTGTCTATATGCCACACCGGAATCTCGGGATCGGTTGCGTTCGTCTCCCGATATTCGAGGAACAGCAATTCCAGACCCTCATGCCGCGCCTTTCGGGTTATCTCCAAAACATCAGCTGGATTGAGTTTGTCGATAAGGCCGATTACGGCAATTGACGGACTCAGCCCCGTATCGCAAACGTAATCCATGAATGAGAGGAATCTCCTGAGCAGGGTACTGCCCGGTTCACGGCGCGGTGTCAGCGAAAGCCATTTGGCGAATGATTTGATATCCCGCTCCGAGCCCCCTATCGGATCCGTTCGAAGCGAAGCCCCCAACTCTGCAATCAGCTCGTCGACAAACATCCTGATCTCATGTGCCTTGGTCGCCAGGGGCTCATAGGCCTCGACCTCGGCAGCCATCCTCGACGCGTAGGCGCCGATAAGCCTCCGGTCTTCGAATGGGAGCTCGATCAGGCTGTCGATAAGGAGGATATCCTTCGGCTTGATCTTTCTCTCCCCGCGGTATAGGGCGATTCCAGGCTCCCCTTCCCCCAAAAGCGACTTTGCGCATCGCGATAGTCCGTCGAAATCATCGAAGGAAATGACTCCGAGCCCATCCGGTAAATCGATAGTCTCCCCTATCGTTTCAAGCTTGACGATCATAAGACGATGAAATCCTCTCCGGTAACAAGGTGCCCCTCGTCTGACGGGCTTCCGCAAAGCGTGAGCATCGAGCAGAAGGAAATCTCGGATACCCTGAGCACCTGCACCAGCCCGGCTTCGGGAATGTTGGCCTTGAGGCGCAAGATCGCCGCCTCGGCGTTCTTGGAGTCCACTGCCAGGCGGGTGTAGACGGAATTCTGCAGCCTCGTATAGCCGTCCCTGACAAGAAACTGCCTGAACCTCGAGTACTCGTGGCGGTCCTGCATATCGGCTACGGGGAGGTCATACATGACGATTATCCTCATGAACCTTATCCTCCCCCGCTCCTCATCAAGGCATTCCGGGCGTCGAGATCCCATCCACATCGCCAGTCCCTTCCATCACCCGAAGGCACCCATCTACCCAAAGGTCGATGACGTCCGACACCCGGTAGCTCCCATGGCCATAGGGGATCCTGTCCGCGAGTGTGGACGCAAGGAACCTCTTCACGGACGGCGTGAGCTCGCAGGGACGCTCCAGCTCGACCTTCCGGTCGATCAGTGGCCTGAACGGCTCCATGAGGTCGCAGGCGAGGTTGTAGGGGTTTGTTTTGGAGTGATGGTGGATGCCGACTTGGTTGAGATAGCCCTTCGCCGCGATCCTGCACGCTGTATGCGAGAGCAGGATGGAATAACCATAGTCGAGGGCATTGTTGGTCGCGTCCGCGTGCGGTGCCCGGACGAAACCGGTACCGAACAGCGCCTGGAAATAGCGGCGGGCCCCGGCGGCCTCGCGCCCGGTCGAATCGTCCGCGCGGACCTCTCCCGCATAGGACGCGAGCAGCTCGGCCTCCTGTTCATGGCCCGACCCTTCGAGGACGGAGGCCTGGTTATCCAGCTTGCACTCGACGATCTTCTTCCACAGCATCTTGCGCGGCCAGGCGCCCCATGACATCTGCGCGAGGACTTTGCCGTTCGTGTCGATCGTTGCTCCCGTTAGCGGCATCAGGATTGATGCCGGCATATGCCGGCTATCGGTGAGGATGACGCTGCATCCCCTTGCCGCGAGCTCATCGATCAGGTAGGTCGATATGAACGCGGCCTTCCCGTCGATAACGATGCAGTCGAGCTCGTCGGCCCGTAACAGAACGGGGCGGGGGTCGCCGCCGCGGTGAACGGCGACCCATCCAGCCTCATAGCGCAGTTTCCGGGCGTTCTCTATGAAGAGCGTCTTACCCAAGGGTGGAAACCCTCTCGTGAAGGCCCGCCGCGGAGATGTCCACGATGGCGAAGCCCGCCTTGGGGTCGTTGACGATCTTATCGAAGGTCATCGAGAGCGTGCCCGCGAACGCGCTGCCGCCGATGGACCTCACGTCGGCGGTGCCCCTGATGCCGGATAGGAGCTCCACGACCTGGACCTCGGATTCCGCTACCGCTCGGACGGTCTTGGCGATATCGTCTGCTTCCGCATCGGAGAACACCTCCTCCGGCGTCTTCAGGGCGCCCAGCTTGAGCACCTTAGAGACGCGGGGGAAGTTTGCCGGAGCGAGCTCGAGAAGGCGTGCCCACAGCCGGCAGAGGACCTGGGCATCGGATTCGAGATCGCGTCTGGGGCTCGGCTGCTCGCCGTCCACCATGCGCTCGACGATTCTGAGCAGGAGGGTGTCGGTGGCGTCGAGGGCGAGCTGGCGCACGGGACCGGCGGTCTTCTGGCCCTTTATCCTGAAACGCTCCCCGTATGCCTCGTACACGGTCTCCTTAAGGATCCTGTCGCGCACGACGCGGATGAACCTCTCGCCTGATTCGCGGCACAGCGAGCGCGCATAGAGCTCGGTGAGCGAATCGGTGGCCTTGGACGCGATGGACGTGGGCACGGGGGCGAACCTGAATAGATTTCCCTTCTTGCCCTCGCTCTCGTAGATCATGAAGTAGGCGAACGTCTGGGCGGAGTAGCCGCCAAACAGGGCCGCGTCGCGTTCTCCCTTCACGGGAATGAGCTTCGTCTTCGAGTCGCGCGGGGAGTAGACGGTCTGTTTCCAGAAGGCCCCGCCCTCCTCGTAGGGGGCAAACGTCACGCGTAGGTTCTTCCAGGAGCAGGCACGGATGAGCCTCTCGCGCTCGAAATCGGAATCCCACAGCACTTCGGCCGTGTCATAGTCCACGAGGTCACGGAAGAAGCCGCCGGAGAAGAAGTCGAGCTCGGAGTCCGCCCCGCCCCAGCGCTCCTGTACCTCGATATCGCGCATGGTGCGCTCGTAGAAGGCCCTGTTGTTCGACCACATGGGCGCCCTCGTCTCGATGAACCTGCCGGTCGTGAGAGCGATCAGGGCATCGTGTGCGTGGTAGTAGCGGTTGGCCTTGCGGCTTCTCGGGATTCCCGCGCGCCTCCTGACCGAACTGGCGACGCCGGCCTTCACGGGCACGACCTTGACGCCCGCGTAGGTGGCCTCGAGGACCGCGGCGATGAGCTTGCACTCCTGGCTCGTCTCTGTCAGCTGGCACCCGACGATCGACTTCAGCATCCTCTCCGAGATCTGCGTCCTCATGAGCGCGTTGAGCTTGCGCTCGGTCATGAGGCCCACGCGGCGCAGGTGCATCCATAACGGCGCCATCTTCCTCTGGACGGGCCGGGGCACGATGATGGACTCCTTCTTATCAAGGCTCTCGGCATACAAGACCAGTACCTTGTTGTCGAGTGATTCGTCCTTGCGCACCGACCTGGGAAGGATGCGGTCGACGCAGTAGTCGGCTGATGCGATGCGCGCAATATCGATGGGCCTGCCGGAGTAGAGGCTCTTTCCCGCCTGCTTGAAATAAAGGTACAGACGCTCGTTGATCTCCTTCTCGTCGAACATCCCCAGTTCGCGTAGGAGCCTGGCGGCATCCAGGTCGCGGCGCGCGTCCTCGTCAAGCGCCTTCAGAGCGGCCTCGATCTCCTGGGCGCGGCTTCGCGACCTCCTGCCCTTCAACTTGTTCGATGCGGTCCTCGTGACCTCGACGTAGACCTTGGCCGGGGCACAACCTGCCACCGAAACCATATCCTCGATAACCTTCATGGCCTGCGAGACGCCGCGACGAAGCGCCGGGGACCCGGGCAGGGCGTCGATGCCGAGCTCGCCGGCCTTTTCCAGCGCGGCTGCGTTGGCCTCGTCGATCTTTGCGCGGAAGCCGAGCTCGGTATCGCTTAAGGCCTGCATCAGGTTCATGGACGCGCCGCGGAACCTGCCGTAGGGCGCTCCCTGCTCGAGGACGTCCATGATACACATGTCGCCGCGCGCGGTTTCGGCCCACACGCCCGTCAGCAGCCGCTCGGAGAGCTGGCCCCAGCCCTTGAGTCGCTTCGCGCAAAAGGCGTCGATGGCTTCCTCGTCAAGGACGTCCCCGTATTCCTTGGCGATCTTGCGCTTCAGGATGGAGCGCTCCTCGAACACGGTATTCCAAAGGATAAGGTCCTCTGCCATGGACTTCTGGGCCGCAGTGAGTGTCTTCACGCCGAGAAGATTTGCCATCCAGGCCGATACGGACAGGCGCGACGTCATCCTCTTGGCGTCGGATACGCCCTTGACGTGGGGGTGAGCCATCGTGAAGTCGCGCGAGAGGATGTTCTCAATCCGGTTGAGGGTCATGACCGACCCGTCCGATGCGGCCTCGACAACAGAGCGCCTCATCGCGGCATCGAGCGGAAGCCAGTCCTGGCCGTCCTCGGTGTAGCGGATTCCCGCCAGCTCGTTCAGGAACCGGAAACGCTCGTAGATGAGGGAGTTCGCCGGGAGCACGTCCTCATCCACCAGATAGGTGCACTTGCCCGTCATGCGCCGGATGAAGGCCTCTGCGGCCGCATCAGTATCGATATGCTCCTCGTAGTTCCAGGGAGCCACGAAGGCGCGCTCGTGGCCGGGAAGACGGCGCGACCACGCGAACCTCGCCTTGCCGTGTGCGTCCACTGGTGCGGCCGAGGAATCCAGCGGTCCGACGTAGTACGGGATCCTCGAGGTCAGCACCTTCAGGATATGGGGGCCTGCGTCCTTGAGCCAAGGGTAGAAGCTGCCCTGCTTGTCGATGATGCGGCCCACGACCTCCGCATGGAGCTGGTAGGGAATCGCGCTGTTGTCCGCGGTGTGGATACGGCGTAGGAACCTGTGCTCGCCGAGGGCGGCGACCATATCGACGTAGGCTGGGTCCGTTACGGCATCCGTGCCCTTGAAGAGCCTCTCGACCCTCTTCTTGAACTCCTCGTAGGGAATCACGTTGAGGTCGTAGGCCGTATAGCCCATGTTCCTTTTCGCCCCGTCGAGCTTCTTCACGAGCACCTTGTCGTACCCCCCGCGCCCCGACCTCTTGGGGCCGCCGAAGAAGTCCCTATAGAGGGCGAGGCCGTCCTCGTCGGGACCGTCTGCGGAATCCGCGCGGACGATATATTTCAGCGCGAGGTCCTTCAGGGTGCGCAGCTGGCGCCCATACACCTCGTACTGGGCCACCTGGTTGTGCGAGAGGGTCTTTCCGGGCGCAAACGAGAGAAGGCCCTGTAGACGCCATGCCGAGTAGAGACCCCTCGCGGCCTCGATAGTCGGGGCGAGGCGGTCGGGGCAGTTGGCGAGGAACTCGTCGAGCGCGTCGGCATCGGACACGGAAACCTTGCCGATCTGCTCGCCCTCAAGGGCGAAGGCGCCCATGTTCGCCTTGTAGCCGGCGACGAGGTCGCCCAGCGCCTTTGCCTGAACGCGTGCTATCTTGGCGTCGATATCGTCGCCCGCCACCGAGACGGCGCCGGACACGGCCTTCTGGAGCTCGCGTGCCGTCCAGGAGCCGCCCATATCGGCAAGCGCGCCACCGTCGAGCTCGATAGCCTCGCCGCAGACCTCCCCCAGGGCGTCGAGCTCGCGCACGAGGGCCTCGACCTGAGCGAAGGGGTCTGAGTTCGCCGACGTCACGTCATGGCCCTCCATGAGGAAATGGCCGCGTCGCACGACATGGTTGGCGACGGCCCAGAAGATAAGCCTTGGGTCGCGGGGGGTATCTGATTCCATGAGGTCGACGTCGAGGTGCGCGAGCGTGGGATAGCCGTCGAGAAGCCCCTGCCATGCGGCGGCGGCGGGATCTGCCGCGATATCGTCGCGCATGAGCTTGTAGGAAATCCTGCGCCTGACGAAGAAATCCGGATCCGTGGGCGCGATCGCCGGGGCGAAGATGCGCTCCATCTCGCGCTCCCTGCCACGTGCGCGCTGGAGCCTGCGCCTCGCCGTGCGCGGCATACGGGCCTCGGAGGCGTGGAGCGCCTCCTTGAAGCAGCGTGCGCCCATCACGGGCTGGCCCTTATGGTAGAGGACCTCCCCGTACTCGTCTGTGGCCACGAACCCGACGCTCGTGCCGTCGAGGTCGATTCCGGCATACCACGGACCGTTGATATTTTTAAGTTTCCTGGCCATGAGTTCTCCTGTGTGATATAAAAGGATTGTGAGTTGCTGCTCGAAGCGCAGTACCTAAGTCGAAATACGGCTTAAAAGCCACAAACTGCCTTAACAGGCCGCCCCGTATGGGGCTTTTTCTTTATTCCGACATTCCATAGGCATCTAGAGCAGGTGCTCCATGACGGTACCGGTCGAGTCGGTGCGGAAGCGGATGCTGCCCACCGTGTTCTCGTGGATCATGTCGCCGGTTGCCACATCCACGTAGACGGCATCGCTGAGACCGCGCGACACCTCCATCTCGGTGGCGCCGGTCTCGGAGTCGATGCGGAGCTTCCCGACCTGGTTGCGCACGTGCATCTGGCCCCTGGAGTCCAGGCAGCGCTCGACCGTGCCGCTGCCGGCCTCGGTCAGGTGCACGCTATTCATTTGGAAACTGTTCACAGTTACCCCTCCCCCTCTGAAAGAAGGCATGAGGCCGGGCCTTTCCCGGCATTGGAGGGTTTTATCCAATTATAGACTGACGTCGGGACGTTCCCGATAACGATTCCGAGCGTTGCCGGAAGGCCATGTTCCGAGTATCTCGACTTCCAGCCGAATGGGCTAAGGGCCTTTCCGCAGCGAAGGGGATAGCCGAAAAGAAACCCCGTCCCAGGCTGATTCCGGGACGGGGCCAAAAGGGGAAGGCAAATCGAGCTATATTACGTGAGCGAGTAGCCGTTGGTGCCGATCTTGCCGACGACATTGGTCGCCATCGTGATGACATCGCGGAGCTTGCCGGAATAAATCGAAAGCACGGAGACAAGTGCGAGGGCAAGCAGGCCGATGAGGATGATCATCTCGGTGGAGAGCACGGCACCGAACTTCTCGTCAGCTGCACGACGGACATTGTAGGTCTTGGCCATGAGGTACATGGCCATGGCGTTCATGGTTCCAGAATCCATGATGCACTCCTTTCGGTTGGGGGTTCGAGTCTTCAGCCCCCGTCGACACGATGGGATGGACCTCCACCCCCAAATAAGATTTTGCCCCGCGAAATGCATCAACAGAAAGTAATTTGGTGCCAAGGGGTGACAAATGGTGACATGGAAAACGCAGATAGACCACTACGTACGCGGCCGTACAACACATGTTCGACAAGATTTAATGACCTCCTGGTCGCAGGCGCCACAAAAGGCCTATCCGGTGCTGTGATAGAGTCGGGGCAGCTAACGGCGAGGTCACCAAATAGTGAGAGGAACGGCGTATGGCATGCGTGCGTGTAACCGGATCGGCCGACGAGATCGAGCTTCTTGCGCGCTCGTTCAGAAAGAATCCGGTGCTTCGCTGCCGGCTCGACGGCATGATGACGGGTTATTTCGAGGCGCGGGCCCCGAAGGTTGTCTGCCTGGACCTCGGAACGACGGGGCCCAACCCCGTTGAAGATGAGATCGTGGCCATCGCGATCGTGGACTGGGCGGGAAATGCGGTCCATGAGGGGAAATACAAGCCCGATTCCAGGGAGCTGTGGCAGGCGGCATCTGAGGTCAACGGGGTGACCCCCGACAACCAGATGGGCCTCCCCTCCTTTTTCGACGACCAGTTAAAGATCAGGGAGATCATCTGGGGCGCAGACGAGGTTATCGTCTATAACGCTTCATGCGTCATGAGGTTCCTGGGACACAACGACGCTGCGCCCGCCTCAGGTGCCAGGGTCACAGATACGATGTATGAATATTGTCAATGGCTCGGGGAGACGAATCGTAACTACAATCGCCTCGCACATATTGAGCTGACTGATGTGGCCGATCATATCGGCTACGACCGGCCGGATGGTATGAGCGCGAGCCTAGCCAATGCCCTCGCCTGCCTCGGTGTCCAAAAATGGATCGAGCGGCAGCGGCGTGAGGAACAGTAGCTCTCTGGATCTCGGGCTAGCACGACATGCCCATCGAGTCTGCGCATCGATGATTCCGTGGATGATTGTTTCGATTTTGTGACACGGGATGATTCCACCGAGCGGCAAGACGCTCAGGGATCTCGGCTTGGAGAGGTGATTAACATGAACGTTAACGATTTTATGGCGAAGCACGGTATCACCGATGCCGACCTCGAGCGCATGGCCGCCCCCCATGAAGATGGCAGCATTGAGCTCGAGCCCGACGGCAAAGTATTCATCGGCTCGCATCTCGATACAGTCGGCACTCGCCGCGCGACGGTGGTTAACGATGAGAAGGATGCTTAGAGGGTTTGCTATCAGATGCGTTACTCCTCGTACTTGTTCCCCTTTCCGCAATTGCAGTCCTCGCAGAGCGTCTGCAGATTGCCTATCTCAGACTTTCCACCGCGTGAGACGGGCTTGATATGGTCGACGTGGAGCTTCACGTCGTCCTCGCGACTACGTCCGCACTTCACGCACCTGAAGCCGTCACGGCGCAG
>NZ_JADNDZ010000109.1 GCF_015552075.1 Collinsella aerofaciens | reverse complement strand
CGTGAGCGGGTACAGGCGGGTGCCGGACCCGCCGGCGAGGATGATGCCTTTCATAAAAATCCTCTCGATTGACAATCGTTGAGCAAAAGCCGCTAATTACAGATGCATAGTTAATTAAATTATACGCACCGGTAGCAACCTCCCCGTCTTCTTATTTAAATCGGACAGCAGAAACACGCAACTCTTTCTGCATTTCTAGCGAGGCAACAAATGAAAAAGTACAATGGGCAGTGTCCAACAAACGAAAGGCAGACAATGCGAGTCGAAACAACCGGAGTATGCAGAGGAAACTGGAAAATCTACCAGCAGCTTAAGATTGAAGGCATCCATAAAGGCTCCAGCGTAACAGCCCAAGCGGCTACAAACGACAACCGCTGCTTACCTTTATCCCTCCTAAAATTCCGGGACAATGGTTGTGACTCGAACTCATACGTCCTTGTACTCCCCGATCCCGATGCCCGCACCATCAAAATTGAGTTTTGCGAAATCGGCCAAGACGGTCGTACCCTGAGCAGCGACTCCCTTTCACTCAATTGCAAGAACATCAAATGGGAGTCTCGCCTTAACTACAAAATTAAACCTGACATGTGCAGTAAACTCCGAAACTATGATGACGTTTCAGAGTTTGACATGGCAACGATTGATTTCTGGCAGTGCATCGAAGATTCAAGCGACTACATCCTTAGGTGCACGGTGAGAACGCCGTATCGTAGCGACTCCCAAATCAAACTTCGCTGCCTCGATCGAACCCTCAATGAAGTTGATTTGAGCATCGTCAATTTCGGTTCGAATGTAACAAGCGTTGGATTTACGTCTGAGAAAAAGCAACTTGAAACGCAGCTCTCGGTTCGTATGCCAAAGACGTTCGATCGTTATTATTTTGTTATTGACGATCAAAATCACCCATCATTCAGTGCATTCGACTGCTTAACGCCCGATAAATTAGGCATGCTTCTTGAGGAGACCAACTTCCTCTTTACCCATGCGCAGTTCGACCCTGAATACCCCGAATGGTTCACGGAACATAAGGCGACTATCGGCGCTCTGGAGAAGCAGAGAAAAATCGTCTTCAACAGCGCTCCGAAGTTCAGCATCATTGTCCCTCTTTACAACACACCCATTTCGTTCTTTAACGATATGGCCGAATCCGTAAAAAACCAGTCTTATGCAAACTGGGAGCTCATCCTAGTTAATGCAAGTCCTGACAATCAGGAACTAAAGGCACGTGTTGAGCAGGAGACGGCCCACGACAACAGAATTAAATCAATTAACCTTACCGAGAATAAGGGCATTTCCGAAAATACAAACGCCGGCGTTGCCATCGCTTCCGGTGATTTCGTTAGCTTCTTTGACCATGACGATATTCTTGAACCGGACTTGTTGTTCTCATATGCCGAGGCAATTGAAAACGATGATGACGTCGATCTTCTTTATTGCGACGAAGATAAACTCATGCCCGATGGGAAACTAGCGCAGCCGTTCTTTAAGCCGGATTTCAATATCGATCTGCTCAGAAACAATAACTATATCTGCCATATGCTTACCATCCGTAAGTCGCTGCTTGATGTTCTAGAACCGAACACGAAAGAGTTCGATGGAGCACAGGATCATAATCTGACTCTCCGCGCCGTGGAAAAGGCAAGGAAAGTTCATCATGTTGCAAAGGTTCTATATCACTGGCGCCTAAGCGGGACCTCCACCGCAGCAAATGCCGATAGCAAGCCGTATGCCACCATCGCAGGTATCAAAGCGGTCCAGAGTCATTTGGATAGGCTTGGGCTCAATGCGAAAGTCGAACAAGCGCGTCGTCCCTTTACATATAAAGTAACCTACGCTGTGCCAGATTCCCATCCACTCGTGTCAGTTATCATCCCGACTAAAGACCACGCCGACATTCTGGACAACTGCATTAAGTCAATTGCTGAAAAATCAACGTACGACAATTACGAGCTTGTCATAATCGAAAACAACAGCACAGAAAAGGCGACGTTCGATTATTACGATAAGTTGCAAGCAAAATATCCTGATATCGTTCGTCTTGTAACTTGGGAACACGAATTCAATTTCTCCAAGCTCATGAACTTTGGCGTGGCTCACGCCAAAGGAAACTATCTCTTACTGTTGAATAATGATACTGAGGTAATTACCCCCAATTGGATTGAGACCATGCTTGGCATCTGCGCACGAGAGGATGTTGGCGCAGTTGGTGCAAAACTCTACTATCCCGACAACACCATTCAGCACGCGGGCTTATGCGTCACTGGTGGCGTGGCAGGACATCTTTGTCAAAGCATGCCAAAGGATAACTGGGGCTACTTTGCGCTCAACGATGCACAACAAAACTTCAGCGCCGTCACCGCAGCTTGCATAATGACCAAGCGTAGCGAATATGAGAAAGTCGGAGGTTTCAGTGAAGAGCTTCAAGTTGCATTTAATGATGTTGACTTTTGCTTAAAGCTACGCGAGATCAACGACCTGATCGTATACACACCTGAAGTCGAGCTCTATCACTACGAGTCGATTTCTAGAGGCGTTGAAAACAATACGGAGAAGCAGATCCGCTTCCACAAAGAGGTCGCGTACATGAATTATCGATGGGCTAAGTATTACGTCGAAGGCGATCCTTATATGAATCCAAACTTCACCGTCGGGGAACCCGCGAATCGTTATTATCATTTATAAGAAGTTTGCATTTCTTTTCTTATTCAATCTAGGCAAATTAGCATGTGTCTAGGCTAGATAGGGGAATCGAGGATTAACCCTCGATTCCCCTATTGTGATAAGTTGTCCTTCACTCGACAGTCAGAGAGCATCTTATTCCAAAGGCGTATTTAAAACCCAGCCCCACTGAGGCGTAGCGGTAGTGTGGTAGTAGTTCAGCCACCAGGCCAGTGATGTCGTCCTGATGTAGCCGATGTTATCCATAACCATACCGTTACCGACGTAAATAGCAATGTGTCCCCAGCGAGCCCCCGCATTTGTATGCGTATGAGTAGGGACCGCAACTATCATTCCAACCTTAAGCTGCGATATATCTCGACTGTGACACCAATTCCAAAACATGTCGCATGCGTCACCGTTGGGATAAGACCCTAGCACGGGATAAAAAACCTCGCTAACCCACTCCGAGCACAACCCCACTCCAGGAGAAGGAACGTTGTAGCAGCGGCCAACAATTTGAGACTGAGAGGAAGTGTGGGCAGAACGTTCGGGCTCTACCCAAGCACCAGCTGCATTAAAGAAATACTCGCCATTATCGATACTGTTCCAGCCGGTTGCCATTTGACCTGACGCCATAAGGTAATACCATAGCCTGTCAGCATCGCGGAACCAGCCTGTATTCATAACGCCAGATTCGTTGTCGAGGTGATACCACCTCTCGCCAATTAATTGCCAACCGTGCTGCAGCACCCCGTCTGAATCTGTGTAAAACCACGTCTGAGCAGCGGAAGACCAATACCAGCCTACCATGGGCTTTCCTTCGGCGTCGTTGAGCTTAATCGCGCCCACGCTGTCCTTGACACCCGTTAACACAATTGCTCCACTGCCGCACGCATAATATGCGCTTCCATCTTGCGAGAAGATCCAGGCGTTGCACTCTAATGCACCACCGCTATCGGGATCCAAATAATAAATAGAGCCATTCACAGTTTGAAAACCTAGGAGCATGGCACCATTATTGTTAGGATCAAGCCAATACCAGTTAGAGCCATAGTAAAACCATCCAGCGCGAATCGCTCCAGTGGCATTGGCACAATACCATGTCCCATCGTCAACAAACCAACCAGTGCTCATGGATCCAGATTGAGAAAAATGATACAACGCACCGTTAACAAGTTTAAAGCCCGTAGCCATTAATCCAGAAGGTTCAAGCCAATACCAAGTATTGTCAAGGAACAGCCAGCCAGTCTGCATAGCGCCCGAAAGGTCCAAATAGTACCAGTTATGATTGACTAAAACCCAGCCGGTCTTCATTAAACCTGATGTTTCGTCAAGGTAGAACCAATGACTACCGCTGGCAGCCCATCCCTTCAAATGCGCACAGGACCCAGAGAATAAGTGCCATCCATCACTCAGATATCTCCAGCCAGTAGCTGCGTAGCCTTCGGAATCAAAATAATATTCCGCTCCCCCAATAGTCAGAAAACAGTTTGACGGCCAGCCACCGTCCTCATATCTCCACCACCATTTACCATTTTGGTAGGCCCAAGAACCAGGAAGAGCGATGCTATTATCGGAGGAACGAACAATTCGAAATGACAACTGGGCTGAAATACCGGAGTAATCCCCTAGCCCATTCACGCTTATAGCGGCACAGCCAGGGGCAACATTATTTGAATACAAGACTTCGTAATTGATACCGTTTACAAGCACAGACCCATCGACGGCAAAAACAGAAACCTCAGGAGTAATCGCGGCGCCGGTATATTCATATGTCGAAAAATCAATAGACGCTTTTAAATTAACGGAATCCGAAGTCAAGCGGTCGCCGCCCAGTGTCCCAAATGCCTCCAGGCCCGCTTGAACCAAAGATCCATCAGCGCCTTCAACTGCATAATCATAAGATAATGAAAATGCGGTCGTAGGCCATATAAGAGGGGTGAAACAAATTGATACAAGACAAATCGCGCTGAATAAACTCAAATGCCGATTTCTCATCATTTCACTCTTCCTATGTAATCAGATAAACCTTTGAATATCCAGGCACAATCGACCTAGAGCCACAGTTCCCAAAATAAACAGCATGCCCAAAAAATCGTTTAACATGTCGCATCAGATAAAACGACACATCACTCATCAGCATATGGATTGTATATCTATTAGGCAATTATGGAGCAGCAGACGAGAGTAATCAATGTTAGACAAACGACTTTTTAGTCAAAGATAAGTGTGAATTAATCGTCCTTCTTCCGATATCGACAGTCAGGCAACAAGCCATCACCAGCGATGGAATCACCATCACTAACAGTATTCCAAGTTGATTTCCCAGATTGGTAAAGGTAAACAGACGCTTCCAGAGCCAGCTTTGAGCAAGTGAATTGTCGGAAATCAGATATACGGCAAAAGCGGATCCCGCAAGCCAATTGACACGGGCAGAATTAAATTAATATTTCAGACACAATTTAAATACTGATAGAAATACTGCAAACGAGAGACCCATTGAAAGAATGCTAGCTGATGAATAAACATACCCGTTAAATAGATTCACAGCAAAGTCGTGAATTATTCCTTGCGAATGATACGGAAGGTACAGCAAGAGAAGTCCTGATATAAAACATGCAGTCCCAACAAGCGCCAACTTATTCCAGCTAGTGGTATTAAAATTTACTGTTATCGTAAATAACAGACACCAATTGCGAGAACGATGAGATCGATGAGCATTCCTTCGGCTGGAAACGAAACGAACGGCAAATATCGAAATAATCCAAATGCAAACGATAATGATAGTGAAAGGAATTTGTGCTCGCTTCTACTACAGGCTCGAAGCCCCTCCAATATATAGGGGAGCAGCAAAATAAGGCCGGCATCAGAAGTGTTAAACCACCATCCATACCCCGTGGCAATTGGAAAGACCGTATTGATAAAGAAAGAGGCCGAAAGGGGCAAACTGCCCGTAAAAATAGAAATAATCCCTAAAGTTATACTGTAAAAAACAACCTCATTATTAAGAATTATTAGCTTCTTGACCGCATCTTTAATGCTAAAAGAAGCTCTGTCGGCTATAAACCAAACGGCGATAGACACGAAGCAGCCAACTGCAACTTTTCCAATAGGGAGAAACACTCCCTTAAAAATTAAACGGGTTAAAGGACTAGCAAAAACCGATATATCATCTGCATTATGTATTACAAAATGATGCGCAAATACACACCACATTGAGATTAACCAAAAAAGCTCGACAATGGAATTACGTTCTTTTGCCATGGAGTTCTCCGGCTGGCTTAAGTTGACTCTATGCATCGATACAAGCCAATTGGCGTACAGTAGTGGTGAATTATAACGGCTGAGACGATTTAACAATCGGACCAAGGACCTCGTCACCGCTGTCCATCCAGATGACGATTTACAGCGAAACACCCCAGTCAAATTATGCTTCGGAAAGAATATTGCTCAGGCAGTTCGATAATGAAAGGACTTTTGACTCAAGAGCGAGCCCCCACCACCGGGACCACTCGAGCATAACGGTCCCTGGGCTCCGGCACTAGATTGACAACCACCCTGGGAGACTTAATGAGGAATAGCCGAAGGAACTGAATCAAACCATCGTATTGAGCTCATTCATGATTAGACCATTTCTCAAGTTCCTTTTCGAGTAGGGCAATCCTATGAGTAAGGTTTTTAATCGCCAAAACATGACGACTCACGGCAACGCTAAGAGACAGAGAGATTGCAAGCAACAGCACGATTGCACCCAAAAAAAGGAAATTGGCTGGGTTGACAAACCCAATAGCTGTTGAGCAACTATAAATAATTTGAGGACATATATCACAAATCAAGGCCGCCATACACATCAAAATCCACAACAGAGAGTACTTAAGAAGCATCTTTCCGTTGGACACGAGCCGCAAAACATAGACGAGAAAGCCGCCGAAAAAGAGGGCCGCACCAATCCTCAAAATTAGATTCATTATTTATCTCCCCTATGAACCCAGCACACAAGAACAATGGCTAACGTGACCTTGATCATGTAGTAGACGGAAGAGAAGCCCCCGATGGACGAACGTCCGCCTTGGCGTTCATTCATCTTTACAGGCGCCTCCATAACGGGAAGACCAAGCTTCATAGCCAAAGCAATCGACTCTGGCTCCGGGTAGTCATCAGGATAACTCTTGCAGAACAGGTCGATAGCATCTTTATTGCATGCCCTAAAACCAGAAGTGGGATCGGTGACCACCTTACCCGTAAGCAGCTCGAGCAAAAATGAAAGCCACCTGATTCCAACGCGACGCATAAAAGTTGACTGAAAACCATCAGTCTCAACCAGAAATCGAGAGCCTATCGCCAGGCTCGCCCCACCCTCAATCAGCTTTACAAGCTCAGGAACATAAGAAGGATCATGCTGGCCATCGCCGTCAACCTGAATGTCAATATCATAGCCAAATCTCTGAGCATACTTATGGCCCGCTTGGACCGCTCCACCGATACCAAGGTTCTGTGGCAGGTCCAATATGTTGACACCATGCTCTCGACAAAGCTCAAGCGTTCCATCTTGTGACCCGTCGTTGATTACAACATAGTCATATCCCGCAGCTTTTATAGACGCAACGGTATCGAGAATGCACTCCTGTTCGTTATAGGCAGGGATTATTACGAGAACACGCGGATATCCTTTTGAACATGTTGTTGCAGCAAGAGACAATCGAGATTCATCCATTCCAAAAAAGTTGGCTCTTAGCGACGCTTGAAGAAATTGCGACTCTTACAGCCCAACGCACAGTTTAACTCAAACTTAAGTTTACAGTATCCTGACTAGCCATCGCGAAGTTACATCTCAAGCTTAGATATTTAGCTTGCTTAACTGGGGCCCACACGGAGTCCCCACCCATCATAGCAGGGTAAGGGCCCCGTGCACCTCTGTCTCAAATGCGGAACGCATGTCCTGAGTCCTCAACGCCGTCCCATTCGAACCAATCTAATCCAACTATTATCCCCTCTTACTATAGCCATGACTTATAGCGCTAGTTTAGAAAAATCGGATATACAAAAGCTCGAAAAACACAAAATACAGCAGCCCAAATGGAATCCCGAGCATAAAGGCTGTACATTTAGTCTTCTCTTCCTCGTCGCAGTAAATAGGAAACCTGAGCAAAAGACAGGCGAAAGGTATTAACAAAGGTATGAGGTATCGCGCCTGAACACCCGCAACTGTCTGGCTTCCAACTCCTGTAAAGGCGATGTATAGAGCCAAAGCAACTAAATAGCAAGTAGCAAGAACCAGGAATAGAGTCCAAACAATCCCGAAACGGCTAAACTTAAATCTAGTAACTTTTTCATTATCAATAATGCATATAGCCTCAAACAACACGATGGGAAGATATGAAAGCCATGGGAACAGATTGGACACGTCCCCAAGATAAGCCATATTCGTTGATATTGAATTGAGAAACGCCGGGGTCAGCATCGATCCAAAAACGAAATTCGAGATTACAACTATAGTTCCAACTGGATTTGCAAGCACTCCCGTCGTTTGACCAGCCGTAGAGACTTCGGAGCCACCACGTGCATCAGAAATGTTATTTACGACAGAAGAGAAATATGGCGTCAAGAAAGATAAAATCATTATGGCGCAAACGAATAGTGCAGCTCCAATCAAGATACGTCTTTGCTTGCTCGAAGTATATTTATCTGCAGGAATTAAAAGCGCAAGTCCGAATAAGGGAAAATAAATCGCTTTAGCTGCAAATCCGATTGCAAAAGATAATAGAAATCCGAAGAATGTTTTTGCAGAAATATCCTCTTCAGAAACAAGCATCTTCAACAAAAGAGCTGTTCCTAGCAAACTGAACGATATCACACAGGGATCATACGAGTAACTGGCTGCCATTAACACGGCAGACGGGAACAACGCAATACAAGTGAAAAGACATTTTCTGCAAGGGGCTATACGAATTGCGATTCCGCAGATAACTGCATACGCAAGTAAATTAAATAATTTTCCCAATGCAAATTTGATAGAAAATGGGAGATGAAGCAAGCGACCCAAACAAAGGCCGATAGATGAAGGAATATAGGCAATTTTAGAAAGAGCCACACTATCAAAACAATTAACACGTTCGATACCTTCAGCTATATTATTTTTATCGGCCTCTCTGACTAATTGCTCAACAGAGCCACGGTTAAACTCTCTTGTTTCATCTATTGGGTACTTACCCAAAGATGCATCCAAACTAAAGCCGTCCCCCCTATAAAACTGTTCGACTATCATTCGGTCAGAATTTGTTATTTCAGCATTTGTGAGGTAGGAAACACTATTTGCATTTCCATAGTGGACCTCATCATCCCATGTCAGAAAATTTGTAACGGGGAAGCAAATAATTACGGATAGACCGACCGAGACAATGCATGCGAAAGCGAACAGTTCGGGCTTCAGATAAGAAGTGCCCCCATTAATAGCAATCAACCCGATCAAAACAGTAATGGGCAAAGCAGACGCGAACAACACCGTCTTTGACTTATCGAGCGGAATGCCAATAAAAGCGATTAAAACAGCAAAGCCAACAGAAACCGTCAAAAAAAAGAAACACTTCTTAGTATCAGTTTTCTTAACCGAGGCTACAAAGCTCTTCACCAGGCCATAGCAAAGCTCAATGCCTTGAAACGCTAAAACTAAATGAAAGCATATAACAAGACTTGCGATATTCCATGCGTCAAGATCGAAGGGGCCAAACGTCTTCGCACCAGTCAATATGATTAAAACTAGCAGAAAGCTGCTGAGAATGCTGGACGCGACGAGGACGGTTATCTGACGAATAGCGTCACCACCCGACTGTGATTTCGGTTGCAAATATAAGCACGCAACAGCAACGACATCGCAAAAGAGTTCAAGAATGAATAGATTTGAATTCTTATAGTGCAATGATGTCGCAACAGCTAATAAAAGAAGTCCCAGCCCAAAGATGGCAAGCGCGTACTCGCTTTTCTTAATTGCAGGATTATTCAAAACGTGCATCTCCAACTAAAGACAAAATCGAATAGGGTAAGTCGACAATAACAAATTCGTATCTCAAATCCAACTTCACTCAAAAGCTAAGCAAAAGCCAGCCAAGTATCACTTAGCAAATACAAAACGCCTTCTCGACATCCATAGCAGTGGCATCCCAGTTATATCGATTTTCAACAAGCGCCCTAGAGTTTCGAGACTGAAGAGAAAGCAGCTTTCGATCATCAAAAAGCCTGCATAATGCCGAAACCACCTCATCAGATGCCATGGACCGAATTATTGTGCCGTAGCTATCATCTAAGATAAGCTCGCGTGCCCCGCCCACGTCTGTTACCACTGCAGGCGTTCCGCAGGCTGAAGCTTCAAGAAGTACCGTTGAAAAGCCTTCGGAACGAGTTGGAAGACAAAGCACATCTGCTTGCTGAAGTAAGGAGGAAATATCCTCTGTGTTACATCTCCCAAGCCAAAACAAGTTAGACGAACAAGCTTCCTTGACCTCATTAGCCAGCGGACCATCCCCTGCAAGAACAAAACAAATATCACGCTTGGTAATATCTTTTGTGCGAGCCGCCTCAATAATTGAATAAATTCCCTTTTCAGGAATAAGCCGCCCGACAAAAGCTACAACCAAAGATGACTGAGGGATACCTAATTCAGATCGGAAATCTCTCCCCGAAGAAATACTCCTATAGAATGAGGCATTGATTGAGTTTGAAATTACGCCTTTTGCAGTGATATTAAAGTGCTGAAGCCATTCAACACTTTTAGAAGAAATCCCATAGAAATCAGGTTCAAACGACTTTACGCGATCAGTAATCCAATCTTCATATCGGCGAACAAAATAATCAAGAAATGGCTGATTGAAAGAGAGATACGCTGAGCCGTGGTCGAGAACAACAGCCTTAGCACTATGATCCGCAGCAAACTTCAGCCCTTCGAGCGAGAGAGGGAAAAGTCTCGTGTTTATCAGAACACCATTCCACTCATAATCATCAAGGGTTTGCAGGAGTCGGTAATAATCACTGGTTTTTTTGGGAAGAGGAAGTCTTCCATCAAGTAACGGAATGCAAGGAAGACGAATTACCTCCAGGCCGTTTTCGACTGAATGACCGACTCCCACGCGCATCGAATCATTAGTAACGATAACCACCCTATCGCCGCGTGCAGTCAAGGCGTGAGCGAGACCATCGACAAAATTACCAATTCCACTAAGTTGCGGGTGATAATGGTGAGTGAAAATACAAATAGAGGAGCTCATCACATAACCTCATCTGATATAGATGTCATATCCTTAATTCTGTGCAGTCCAGACTTCCCCATCTCCAAAGTCGAGCAAGAGCGGAAGATGGGTATGTCGATTATCCGGTGACGGTATTTTTTTCCAATCGCCATACATCGTTGTAAGATATTTATCCGTCATACGAGGAACAGGGAATTCACTGCCTTCGAAAACCGCACTGCTCAGAGGGAAAATCTCTGAAATAGGCACTGGCGCCATATTCGGCCAGCTTAACGTCAGACAGTAATCAGAGACCTCACCCGTATTTGAGTCGGCAATACAGGAATCGAACAAATCCTGGTAAGAGCATGCGCCTCGAGAAACCAGTTGTTCCACCACGTGTATAGCAGAACAACCAATTTGCTCGAGTTGACCAAGGAACCCTTTATGAGGGACAACAATGGAAGAAGAATGATATAAATAGGCTCTTTTCTGTGCAATTGATGCAGTTCGGACTTGCTTTGCACGAAGGCGTTTATCTGTATAGAGCTGGTCATATGGAAAGATGTCGACAAAAATGCCCATCGAACTGGAAGCCTCTCGAGCCTCTTGATTCTCGAAGCGAGTTCCATCGCGATACACCTTAGCAAACATCGCAGCATAGCCAGTAGTATTCCGCGATGTATGGAGCGAATATCCTTCCGGTAACCCACCCTCGGCTAAAGAGCAAAAGCGGTCATAATCTGAACGCATCATTCCGATATCTATATCATCGTCCCAAGGGATAAACCCCCTATGACGCATTGCTCCTAAACATGTTCCACCGTCAAGCCACCACCTGATGCCGTGCTTAGAGCAGAATGCGGCGACAACCTGAAGGATATCCAATTCAGTGTTTTGAAGCTTTAATAGCGCGTGAGCTTTAGACATCATCGGCCTATCTCTTTTCCCCGAACCATTGTTGCGTCTGTTTCCCCAAAACAGAAGACTGATAAATAAGGCAAATGGCATTGGATATAAGCGCCGATACAGTAGGGCCATTTAAGCCAAACAGCATTTGCGCAGGAGCCATAACAGCGACAGCACTAATTAAGGACAGCATGCTGCCAACAAATACCCCTCGGTAATTATCAAGAGAAACCAACAAATCGTTGACAAACCAAGCGATGCCAGTCAAAAAGGCACAAGCCAACATAGGCTGAAGGAGATCGGTATGTTTAGCTATTCCAGCGCCATAAAACAGTGACAGCAATAATTTACCGAAAAAGAAAAGGGCAACTGAAGATATGACACCGACAAAAAAGATGCCAGCAAGTATTTTACCCATGAGCGAAAAAAAGGACTTTTCTCTAGAATGGTAACGCTCTACTAGATAACCTAATAAAGGATTATAAATATAGGTCGCACCCATTTGGATAATTGCCACAGGTGCAGCAACTGATGCATAAATACCCAGAGCAGAATCTCCGAATGAATAAGATAAATACTGCCTGGGAATATTCGGCGCCGCAGAAGCAGCAATGCCGCCCAGAACGATGGGCAAACAGCTACATAGGAAGGCTCTGACCTTCGCTCGGCTAATTCCAAGCTTGATTGCAGAAATCCGATTTGATCTTGGATAATCGTAAATAACTCCGATGCCTATTGTCACTACCGTCATAAGCAACAGTGCACCTTCGAGGCTATTAAAAAATCCAAAGACAAGAATGAATGAAAGGAGAGAGCCGATGCCCTGCATTATGAGGGATTTCCCAATATAGTCCATCCTATGACCAACCTGATCATTAGCATGCATGACATCAATGACTAAGCCAGCGGTTTTATAGAGAGCATACAGAAGAATAGCGGGCACCGTACCAATACGACACGTTGCAATGGAATAGACGGCTAACATTGCAAACGCTATAAAAGTTGTAAAGAAACGAAAAGTCAGGTATTCACCAGCAGAGTTTTTCCTTTCAACATCTGCAATTTGCACCGTGTACATCCTGTATTGGGCTAATTGAGAAAACATGTTGAAAATAGACATAGCCAGCGAATAAATGCCTGCAGCACTATATCCATCAGACAGCCGAACGACCAAAATGGTGATAAGCCACTGACAGCCTAAATTAGTCAACGAACCGACGGTATTCCAGAACATATTATGTTTAATCGAAAGAGTCTTCTCTGTGGCCTTCACAAATATAAGCGCCCTTCTAAACCTGTCGAAATGAGGATACGGAGCTATCTCGCAGCTTTAAGTTCTTTTAAAATCAAAATAAACAGCCAATTCGGCATAAGACGTATAATGATATCTGCTTTAGCGATAGACGGGCAAGCTCGTCGGTATTTAAGTAAACCAATTATGGAGCGCCGCTCCCTTGCTTCAGCGAACCCCAATATTTCCTTTAGATGCGGTGAATCGGGAAATCTATCGGCAAATCGCCTAGCAGTATCAACCCTGTTTTTAACTCTTGTCGAATACCAATCATCTTTTGAAGAAACACCTGCAAGGAATCCAGTTTCGTTACCACCATGTCGACGATACTTAACCAAAGGAGTCATAGTAAAGCTGCACTTCCCCAGTTCACTGCAACCCAATGTCAACCACAAGTCATGTGCAGTCGATTCCGGAAAGGGAATCATCGACTTCGCCGCACTCGCATCTAACATGAGAGCCATACCAATGCCGTAACATACGCTTGCGGCCTGTACAGTAATATCCTCTCCAGAGCACCAATTTACTTCCGGCGAATTAGGATGAGCTTTCCTATAACTCTTTACCAGAATATTTCCGTTTTCGTCAATTACCGATCTATCACAAACATCTAGAATTGAGCCTTCTTCTAGCATATGGTTGAGCGAAACTTCAACTCTATTTGGCTCCCAAATATCATCCTGATCGCAAAGTACTACGTAATCCCCTTCCGCCAAGGAGAGCAGCGCCTCGAACGATTTGACATAACCGAGATTATTATCACCGTGATAATACCGATAGGCGTTTTTCGTTATATGCGCTTGGATAAACCGCTCTAATGAATCCGATTCAGGGCAGTCATTTCTAACTAGAAGCGTAAGCGGAAACGTTTGTTTATCTATCGAATCAAGTTGTTCCGCGAAAAACTTAAGATCGGGTTTATAAGCTGAGAGAAGTACGCATACGCCAATATCATTTCCCATTTCTATTTCCAAAAATCCTCCCAAATTCATTGCTTAAAGATTATCAAAGCACCCTCAGTTAAAAGAAACTCTTTTAAAAATAGAGTCTTTATCCCTGTCTCTTAAAACG
The DNA here is from genome assembly GCF_015552075.1 of Collinsella aerofaciens. Lineage (GTDB taxonomy): Bacteria > Actinomycetota > Coriobacteriia > Coriobacteriales > Coriobacteriaceae > Collinsella > Collinsella aerofaciens_Y. The sequence continues at coordinate 8,368 of NZ_JADNDZ010000109.1, read as the reverse complement.
AGTGCCTAATATCAATAAGTAACAACCTTTGTTCCATAAGGAATGTTATCGTAAATCCATTTTGCATTCTGAATCTCAAGGCGTACGCATCCAGCAGAGGATGGAACGCCAATCGTGGGATCCATCACGCGGTTGCTGTTGACGTAGTAGGGTGAGGAATGGAATAAGTAATCACCATAGAACTGCGTGTAGTAATAGCAAGTATATCCATGCCCAAAGGAGTATCCCTTACCGTAGACTTGATACTCCCCTATCACCGTAGGCGTGCTAGCTTTTCCCGTCGAACATACATATCGACGGTTTAAGGACCAGTTATTCCAGGATCCAGTGTAAATACTCGTAACGCAACGTGACGTATCGACAAGTATCAGCCAATTTGTATTGCTTGAATAACTTTGAGCCTTAGCATCCATATAGTCTGACACCCACGCGCCGTTAGCCATAAAGAAATTCCAGGATCCGTCCACAACGCGCCAGCCAGTAGCCATAGCTCCACTAGCATCAAGCCAATACCAGGTGGCGCCCAGATTGAGCCATCCTGTCTGCATATAACCAGACGAATTCAAGTAATACCAAGATCCGTTAACGGCAACCCAACCGGTTTTCATAGCATAAGTGGACGGATCTAAATAGAACCAGGAGCCATCCTTGTACAGCCAGCCAGATCGTGCATAGCCAGCGGTCTCATCAAAAAAGTACCATTTTCCGTTAACGTTCTTCCATCCAGCGCAGGGGGAGCCATCGGTTGAATCAGCATAGAACTTACAGCCTCCAAGCATCACAAACCCGTGAGCTTCGGCCAATTCGCCATCGCCGTTTGATGTAAACAGTTTTCCATTACGCAATGCTCCACACAATGAGCAATCAGAACCAGCAAAAGCCTTAGATGGCTCATCCTGAACCGAGTCCTGGACATCTACCCATTCACGACAAGCAACAGCGCCTGAAGCTTTTGCATAATAGCTTTTCCCATTTACAGAAAAATGACCAAGAAGCATTTTACCGTCGGCGGCAGGATCGAGATAATAGTATTGACCACCGTCCTTCAGCCATTCAGTCTTTATAATGCCCGACGCTTGAGAAGGCTCAGCGTAATACCAGTCTCCATCGCTCATAAACCAGCCAAGTGACAACGCTCCCGTTGAAGAAAAATGATACCGGTTGGATCCGATGACATAAAAGCCGGTAGCCATTCTATTGTCATTTGCGACATCGAGCCAATACCAAACGCCATTCACCAAACGCCAGCCCGATGCAAGTGCGCCGGAACCGTCAGCGTAATACCAGTCCGTCCCATCAAACGCCCAACCAACAGCCATTGCGCCGGAATCCGATAAATAGTAACGAGACGAACCGACAGAAACGATTCCTCTAGACATAACACCATCATTGGCGGGATCAAGCCAATACCAGTTATTGCCAGTTTGAAGCCAGCCGGTTAAGACTTCACCATTGCTACCCCAATACCATAAACCGTTATCAAGGTACCATCCATTAATCAGTCCATAGGTTCCAAGAAGATAAGGGTGCCCATCAATAACACGTCGACCAGTAGCCATAGAACAGCTGTTAAGGGAGTCAAACCAGTACCATTGGTCTCCAATAAACTGCCAGCCACTTGCCAAAGCGCCTGACGGACCCGCGTAATACCACTTATTTTCAGTAAAAATCCAGCCGCAGCTCATTGCGCCGTCACGAGCGGGGTCCAAGTAGTACAGCAAGTCGTCAATATTCTGAATTCCGGTCAAACGACAGCCATCTAGATAGTAATACCAGGACAAACCGTTCCATTGCCATCCAGATAGTTGTTCTGTAGTCGACGGGTCATGGCTTTCGACAACCTGTAGGCTCGAATCTTCCGTTGTTTTGCCGGCACAATCGCTGGAGTCTTGAGAGCAACCGCCACCGACCAATGCTCCCGGCCCTCCTGTCGAGTCGCGCTCTACGACACCGTTATCCGCCCCCTCTTCCACGGCATAAGCAGTGCAAGAAAATGCGGGGGCTGTAACTGAAAGTAAGGCGGAAAATAGCATCAAGCCAATTACTCGCCAGCAAATTCGATGATCAATCCGAGCATTCATTTCAAGCCCCCAACCGGTACCGACTGTCTTGCAGGGAATCTATTAAATAAACGGACGAGCTGCGCCGATTACATTTCCCCTTGCGCTAATAGGATGAATTCCGACACCTTGATGAGGCCAGGAATCAATCATCAAGCCGCCGCCAAGTGCAATTGCAATATGACCGCGGTAATAAATCACATCGCCGCGTTGAATCGAGCTCGTGCTCACGGGCATAAAGATATTGCTTCGATACCAATTCATGGAATTGTAGGTTTGGCTTGGATCCCAGCGATGGTTATAAGGGTTGTAAACACCCATATCCATGCCAGTAGCATAAAGGCACTGCAAGACAAAACCAGAGCAATCAACAGCTCCACCGGGAGCGGTAGACCAAGGCTCAATATATTGCGTACCGATATACTCATAGGCGCGCTGGATAAAGGCGTTCACGCAATCTTCCCGCGTTGCTTCGACAGAAATGCGAGAAGGGGTCACATAGGTAAAGTATCCGGTGCAATAGCTAGGCAGCTGAACAGTCCAAGAACTGACCTGAGGATACTGGGATGGATTTTGCCAGCCAACTTTGTCGCACTGGCCATCGCTCCAGAAAATTCGGCGAACACCGTCGATGGTCCTTGCGCCCGTTGCCATAGCGCCGCTGCCGTCTAACCAATACCACTTACCCGAATCTTTAAGCCAGCCAACATGCATGCTTCCATTGGACTCAAGGTAATACCATGTTCCATTCAGGCATTTCCAACCAGTTGCCATTTTTCCGTCAGCGTTTAGGTAATACCATGAACCACCAGTAAAAACCCATCCGGTCTTCATCACGCCAGAATTGGCATCAAGCCAATACCAATCGCCGTCAATCTGCAGCCATCCAAGATGAATGGCACCCGTTCCGGGCTCAGCGTAAAACCTTAGATTTGCGACATTAACCCAGCCGGACGCAACCTGCCAACCATCAGCTCCAGCGGTTTTTAGAATAGCGCCGTTTTCGCGAATCACATCCTTGCAAAGATATCCATTATCATCGGCATATCTTTCAACGCCATCATTAACGGTAACCCAGCTTGAAACCACGAGCCTACCGCTCTGGTTTGCAAAACAATCGTTGCCGCTCACCTCAAATAAGCCCGTTTTCATTAGATGGCTAACAGGGTCCAGGTAATACCAGCTAGCGCCTTCTTTATACCAGTCAGAAATAAGCGCACCAGATTGAGAGGCTAGATACCAGCCGTTCTCGGACTGAGCCCAGCCAACAGCCATAACCCCATTGGGGTTCAAATAATATGCTGCATTGCCAAGGTCTAAATACCCAACGGACATCTTACCATCGGAGGCTGGGTCGAGATAATACCAAGCGCCGTTAACGAGTTTCCAGCCAGTGGCCGCAATACCGTTAGAGCAGTAATACCAATCTGCTCCGTCTTTGTACCATCCATTTGCGAGGCCATAGTCACCAAAAATGTAGGTTCTTCCATCAATCTTTTGACGACCCTTAAACATGATGAACGTCTGTGGGTCAAAATAATAGCGAGCCCCACCTATCGTTTGCCATGACGAAGCAAGGGCACCCGATGAATAAGCCCAGTACCAATTCCCGTCAACGAGAATCCAGCCGGTTTTCATAGCACCAGTGGCATCTAAATAGTATTTCCCGCTCCCGAGGTCGACAAAACCAACCTGCATTATATGGGTGGCAGGATCCAGGTAATACCATGTGCCGTCTTGATAAAACCAACCAGCAGCTAAATCGCCTCCAGCATTGGCATAAAACCAATTTCCATCTGAGTTACGTAGCCAGCAGTTCTGATATAGCGCGCCAAAAGGCGTTGCGGCATTGCCGTCATTCGCATAAAACGAAGCAGTCGATCCGTCAGCATCGGTCACATTGAAATAACCTGTCTGCATTGCACCATCATTGGCTGGATCAAGCCAATACCAATAGCCCCCGCTTTGCAGCCAGCCAGTTTGGTGTTTACCGTTTTTTCCGTAATACCAAACTCCAGACGACTCGTCTCGTTGCCAGCCATCTTTTATGACGGAAGAATTATCAGGTTGCAAATCATCGGAAACCACAGAAGAAAAATCCGCTTTTGACTCAATACTCTGAGCCTCAACGGAATCCTGTGCAAACGCGACATTCGCACTCAGGGGCAAGCAGCAAGCAGTAATTAATGACGCAGCAGCACAAACAAGCGTGGCCTTCTTTTCGAATCGATACATAAGCGACCCTCCCAGATATCTCATTTATTTATTTTAATCCACATTCCAGGATTGATTTTCGTTACTGTCTGTTCAGTCTATGTAGATAAATATATTAAATTGAACATAACGTTCAATCATTCTATTCTTTCCCTAAGCAATGAACATCTTAATTGGAGGCCTGCAGTGGAACTGACCAAGCGTAACTTTACTGTTCTGTACGAATACCTAAAGAACCCATATGCCAGCCAGCGAGAAGTTGCCGAGCGCACTGGCCTCTCACTTGGATCGGTAAACGCAGCAAATAAAGAGCTTACGAATGAAGGCCTTCTCGAATCGGACAGCCTAACCGACAACGGTTACGAAGCACTTCACCCCTATAAGGTTGAAAACGCAGTGATATTGGCTGCGGGGCTTTCGAGCCGCTTTGCTCCCATTTCGTATGAAAAGCCCAAAGGCCTTTTAAAGGTACGTGGTGAGATTCTCATCGAACGTCAGATTAGGCAGCTGCAAGACGCAGGTATCAGCAATATCACCGTCGTTGTCGGCTATAAAAAAGAATATTTCTTCTATCTCGAAAGCAAGTTCGGCGTTTCGATTGTCGTCAACAACGAATATGCATCCAAAAATAACCACGCATCGCTTATGTGCGTAAAAGAGCGGCTTGGCAACACCTATATTTGTTCAAGCGATGATTACCTTCTAAACAATCCGTTTGAAGCATACGTTTGGAAAGCATTTTATTCTGCTCAATATGCTGAAGGCGCCACCAAAGAATGGTGCATTCAAACCGGAGCAATGGACAGAATCACCAATGTTACGATTGGCGGTTCCGATGCTTGGTATATGCTCGGACATGTCTACTTTGATAAAGCCTTCTCGCTTGCATTTAAGCAGATTCTCGAAACGGAATATAACAAGCCCGAAACAACGGACAAGCTTTGGGAAGATCTATATATCGAGCACATCAAGGAGCTCGATATGGTGATCAAAAAGTATCCTGAGGGCGAGATCAACGAATTCGATTCTCTTGATGAACTGCGTGCCTTTGATCCGCATTTTATCGAAAACGTTGACTCCGATATTTTCGATAACATCGAGCAAGTGCTCGGCTGCTCCAAATCAGAGATTCACGACGTTTATCCCCTTAAACAAGGTCTTACGAATCTATCGTGCCACTTTAGAACCAATGACGGAGAGTACGTTTACCGCCATCCGGGAGTCGGGACCGAACTGCTTATTAACAGAAATGGAGAAGTAGCCGCACTTAAAAAGGCCAAGGAACTCGGCCTTGACGACACGTTCATTCATGAGGACCCAAAGCGCGGTTGGAAAATTTCGAAGTTTGTACCCAACGCAAAGCAGCCTGATCCGCATGATGATGCCCAAATGAATCGAATGATGCAGATGTGTCGTTCGCTTCACGAGAGCGGTGCAAATGTCGAAACCGAATTTGACTTCTACCTCGAAGCGAAGCGCTACGAATCACTTCTTCTGGAAAAAGGCCCTATCGACATTCCAGGCTACAGGGAAATGGCCGCCGAAATCGATGAATTGGAGCACTTTGTCCAGGCCGACAATGCGCCAAAATGCCTTTGTCACAATGACTTCTTTTACCTCAATTTCCTTATCGATGAAAACGACAAGTACTATCTCATTGACTGGGAATATGCTGGCATGAGCGATTATGCAAACGATTTTGGAACGTGCAGTGTCTGCTGCGAGCTTTCCGAAGATGAAGTCGACCGCGCGCTTGATGCATATTTTGGGCGCAAGGCAACAAACAACGAAGTTGCACATAACTATGCGCACATTGCCCTTGCAGGATGGTGCTGGTACCTCTGGTCTCTTCTGAAAGAAGCCGAAGGCGACTTCGTAGGCGAATGGCTCTATATCTACTTCAATTACAGTGCCAAATACCTTAAAAAGGCACTGGAGATCTATCGAAAAGGTGAGTAACGATGCAATTCGGCTTTTTTAGCGGTCTTCTTTGGGGCCTTGATACAGTAATACTTGGAATCGGTTTGGCGCTCGCGCCCTATATTGGATCGGCGGAAGCGCTTGCATGTGCCTCCATTGCGGGATCTTTTCTCCATGATGCCTTCTGTGCGATCTGGCTCTTTGGGTACATGGGAGTTCGAGGCAGATTAAAAGACACGCTCGCTGCACTTAAAACTCGTTCGGGCAAGGTCGTCATCGCCGGCGCACTGCTCGGTGGACCTATCGGAATGACCGGATACGTATTGGCGATTAATAATATCGGAGCAGCCTACACGGCAATTATATCCGCCTTCTATCCCGCTGTCGGAGCATTCCTTTCTTTCGTGCTGCTGAAGGAGAAAATGGGCAAAGGACAGATTCTTTCCCTTCTCGTTGCTCTTTGCGGCGTAATGACGATGGGCTATCTATCGGCCGGATCGAGCGAGATTGCAAATGCCCCCCTCGGCTTACTCGGCGCGGTGCTTGCTGTTATCGGATGGGGATCCGAAGCGGTGTTGTGCGCATGGGGAATGAAAGATGATGCCGTTGATGACGAAACGGCTTTGCAAATCCGCGAAACTACAAGTGCGCTTGTTTATGGAGTGCTTGTACTCCCCCTCTTCGGAGCATGGCATTTCACGCTGGGTGCCATCCCGAGCATGCCTACATTGATTATTGCACTCGCCGGACTCGCAGGAACTGCATCCTATCTGTTCTATTACAAGGGGATTGCGGCAATCGGAGCAGCGCGTGCGATGGCTCTGAATATCTCCTATTCGGCATGGTCGGTGGTCTTTGGCCTGATCTTGCTTGGAACAATTCCCGATATGGCATCCGTAATCTGCTGCGTTGTAATTGTATGCGGAACAGTTTTGGCAGCTAGTAGCTGGGACGAACTATTTGGACGTAATAAGACGGCGTAGCTTGATTAACAATATAGTAAAAGGGGAGAGCTCGACGAGCTCTCCCCTTTTAGCATCATGGCTATTCAATTACCACAGCCTGGCTATCCATCTGTTGCCACGTGCCGAAGAACACCTGGGCATTTCGCGTAACATTGCCGTTAATCGAATCCGAAAGATAGACAATTCCCTGCTCGTCATCATAGCCTTTAAGGACTACGGCATGATTACCGCCCCACAGACCATAGGAATGCCCGTTATACCAACGAGCAGCATAACGGCCTCCTGGCCAACTTCCCCATTCGGTATTCCACATCTCAACAGGTTGTCCACAGGTCAGTCTGTTCTTAATGGAAGAAATTGACGAGAAAGAAACGTCTTTTGCCTGCATGATACTTCCCGCAGCGCGCAGAAAGTTATTACCAGCAATAGTAATCGCAGGGGCGACGCATCCCATGAGACCCCCGCTGCTACGCCTTGGGTTGCCATCAAAGGCGGTAACAAAGTTGCCGTTGCTTCCCTTGGGCAAGTAATAATCCGCAATAATCGTCTTACCTAAACCGAAACCATAGTAGTTAAGCAAGTTTGTAAGGGCAACCGACTCACAGCCAGTAGGAAGTTCCGGGTACTGCAAATAGCACGGGACATCGACCCAAGCGCCAACCATTGCGCCGGATGAACTGAACTTGTAGTCAGTAGAGCCGATCCAATACCAACCGTTGCTCAACATTACTCCCCCACGTGCGGCATCAAGGTAATACCATGTGCCCCCAAGGGAAAGCCATCCCGTTTTCATCGCGCCAGAAGCGGAATCCAGCCAGTACCAGTTGCTGCCATCGTTAAGCCAGCCGGTCGCCATTCGACCATCCGGGTTAAAGTAATACCAAGACCCAGCAATTTGCTGCCACCCAGTCAGAATTACTCCACTAGCAGAACAATAATATCGAGCACCCTGACTCTCAATCCAACCAGTTCTGGCATTACCGTCGTCGTCAATCAGCTGGATTCCCGAATCGGTCATGATGCCTTTAAGGTCAATTGCGCCGCTGGATGACGAATGATACATCCAAGACCCATCACCGTTTGACCAGCAATTAGCCATCATCTTGCCGGTACTATTAAATATGTATTCACATGATCCGATAGTTTGAACGCCCGTGGCCATGGCGTGCGTCGAGGGATCGAGCCAGTACCACGCACCGTTTAGGTTGA
>NZ_JADNDZ010000108.1 GCF_015552075.1 Collinsella aerofaciens | reverse complement strand
GTACATGTACGGATGAATGTGGGAGGTGTTCGGATGAAGTCGATAATCAAGGGTTGAGCTTATCGAAATGCTCGAAGTTCCATTTTCGGACTAATCAACAGAAAGCTGTGATAAACTAACTCACGCATTACGTGCCCGAGTGGCGGAATTGGCAGACGCAGTGGACTCAAAATCCACCGTTGGCAACAACGTGCGAGTTCGAGTCTCGCCTCGGGCACCATACATGCAAGTGAGCGTTCAAGGGGGTTGCGGCCCCCTTTTTCGTGCCGAACTCGCGTGAGCGCGCGAAGCGTTAAGCAAACAGGCCTGTGGCCTGTCTGTAGCGGAGCGTGGCGAGGGCGCCACGCGCCCGAAGCCCGGGGCTTCGCGAAGCGAAGGCCCTTCGAGTCTCGCCTCGGGCACCATACATGCAAGCGAGCGTTCAAGGGGGTCAAGGCCCCTTTTTCGTGTACGTAATGTGATAACGCGCTGTACGTGTTATTATTCGCAAGGCGTTGTTCCCGCAATGCCCTAAAGAGGAACCCGAGGGTTCCCACCTTTTGGCGCCAATGAGCAGCTGACTGGTCATACAACTTAGATTACCTTCCTCAAATCGAGGAAGTCTATGTGTACGACCTGGTTGCTGAGAAGCGCCGGGTTATTTTTTTATGAATGGAGGTAGGGAAAATAGCTAAGTCTGATGACACCCGCATCAACGACGAGATCACTGCATCTTCGTGCCGTTTGATTGGCGTCGATGGCTCTCAGCTCGGCCTGTTCGCCATCCGCGATGCCCAGCGCGTCGCCGACGATCAGGGTCTCGACCTGGTCGAGATCGCTCCCAACGCGGAGCCGCCGGTCTGCAAGGTCATGGACTACGGTAAGTTCAAGTACCAGCAGGCCATGAAGGCCAAGGCTGCTCGTAAGAACCAGTCCAAGGTCGAGGTCAAGGAAATGAAGTTCCGACCCAAGATCGACGTTGGCGACTACGAGACCAAGAAGGGCCACGTTCTGCGTTTCCTCAAGAAGGGCGCACGCGTTAAGATCACCATCATGTTCCGCGGCCGTGAGATGGCTCACCCGGAGCAGGGCCTTAACGTTCTCGAGCGCCTCGCCGAGGATCTCAAGCCTTACGCTACGGTCGAGTCCAAGCCCAAGATGGAAGGCCGTAACATGCTTATGCTGCTCGCCCCGATTAAGGGCGCCTTCGATGAGGATAAAGCGGCAAGCGATACTAAGTAACTAGTGTTCTGTAACCGATTAAGGAGTATTTCATGCCTAAGATGAAGTCCCACAGCGGCACCAAGAAGCGTTTCCGCAAGACTGGTACCGGCAAGCTTATGCGCGCCAAGGCTTTCAAGAGCCACATCCTGAGCAAGAAGTCCACCAAGCGTAAGCGTGGCTTCCGTCAGGAGACCGAGATTGCCGCTGCCGACCGCAAGGTCATCAAGTCGCGTCTCGCCTAAGTTCGCGTTCCCGTTTTTCGTTTTACCGTCTAGGAGTTGATAGAACATGGCACGTATTAAGCGCGCTGTTGCCGCCAAGAAGAAGCGCCGTACCGTTATGCACCGTGCGAAGGGTTACTACGGTGCCGCTTCGCGTACTTACAAGCATGCTAAAGAGCAGGTCCAGCACTCCCTGCAGTATCAGTATCGTGATCGCCGCAACAAGAAGCGCGAGATCCGTTCTCTTTGGATCACTCGTATCAACGCTGCTGCTCGCCTGAACGACATCTCTTACTCTCAGTTCATGCACGGCCTGAAGGTTGCCGGCATCGAGCTCGACCGCAAGGTCCTGGCTCAGATGGCTTACGAGGACATCGAGTCCTTCAACGAGCTGGCTACCATCGCCAAGAAGGCTCTCGAGGCCTAATAGATTCTCTTGAATCGCTAGGGGAGTGTCGCGTTGTGCGCGGCGCTCCCTCTTTTTATCTGAAGCGCTGGTTTATATAGCAAAAGCGCGGGTAGATAGACACTTACAGGTGACCGATCTTTATATATCTCTTAACCGAAGGGTCATCATCTGATACGTGCAGTATTTCTGCACCAGCCTTTCTATTACATATATAGGAAGCGATGTATTGTGTAGGACTTGTGAAGAGTGGAATTCCCGCCCCCGGGGCCCCTCCGGTCTGGCAATATATCTCCTTGCCGCGCGGCC
>NZ_JADNDZ010000107.1 GCF_015552075.1 Collinsella aerofaciens | reverse complement strand
AGAACGCTCCCGCAAACTGCCTCTTGACAACTTATAGGAGCGTCGGTTTTGTTTTTGCCAAATGTGGTGTGGTTGGAGATTGTCGATTCATCGTAGTAATCCGGCATAGTTTTGTTCGAGGCGGCCTAACCGCGCGTCTGTGCGCGGGGCCGGCGGGGCATTTTGCCCCGCCGGCCCCTGTTCCAGCTCTATTCCAGCGCTATTCCGGCTTGGTTTCTACCGTGGGCGTCTTGTCCGCCGCGACCGGGGTGCGCGCGGCATCCATAGTCAGGCAGTGCTTGGGGCAGCTTTCGATGCACTCACCGCACACCACGCAGGCATACGGGTCAATCGACCAGGTGCCGCCCTTACGATCGACCGCGAGCGCGCCCGCCGGGCAGCGACGTGCGCACATGCCGCAGCAGATGCATACGTCCATGTCATTGACGATATGCCCGCGCAAGCGCTCGGGCGCCGCCAGCTTCTCCTGCGGATAGCACACCGTGACCGGCTGCTTGACCATAGAGCCCAAGGCCGTCTTGGCAAATGTCAGCAAACTCATGCCGCGCCTACCTTTCCGTGCAGCTAATGCAGGGGTCGATGGTCAGGATAATCATGGGCACGTTTGCAATGAGCACGCCCTGCAGCGCATGCGTCAGACCCGCCAGATTTTGCGACGTCGGCGTGCGCACGCGGAAACGGTCCAAGTTCTTGGTGCCGTTGCCGCGCACATAGTAATACGCCTCGCCGCGCGGCTGCTCAATCACAACCTCGCCGCGTGCGCCGTCGGCCGGCGTGAGCTTGGTGCGCCCGCCGATCCCGTCGTGCGGAATCTTGCCCACAAGCTCCTTGATGATGTCCATGGCCTGCGTGACCTCGGCGCAACGCACCTGGCAGCGGGCATAGCAGTCGCCGTCGGTGGCAACGATGGGCTCAAACGCAGCCAGATCCGCATAGGCACCGTCGCCAAACATGCGCACGTCGTAGTCCACGCCCGAGGCGCGGCCGAACGGGCCGACCATCGACAGATCCAGCGCGTCCTTCTTGCTGATCACGCCCACGCCATGCAGGCGCTCGCCACAGCTGTCGTCATCCAAAAACGTATGCACCAGGGCCTCGTAGTCGGGGCGCATGGCATCGAGTGTCTGGACAATGCCCGCCAGCTCGGAATCCTCGATATCGTGCTTAAGGCCGCCGATCTCGTTGATCGACAGGATCACGCGGCCGCCGCAGGTGCTCTCAAAGATCTTGAGAATCTGCTCGCGCAGGGTCCACGAACGATAGAACAGCGCCTCGAAGCCAAAGGCATCGGCGAGCAGGCCCAGCCACAGCAGGTGCGAGTGGATGCGCGAAAGCTCGTGCAAAATGGTGCGGATATACTGCACGCGGCCGGGCACCTCGATGTCAAGCATGCGCTCGCAGGCGCTGGCATAGCCGCAGCTGTGACCCACGGCGCAAATGCCGCAGATGCGCTCGGCGATGTAGCCAAACTGATGCATATCGCGCTTTTCGGTGAGCTTCTCGAGTCCGCGGTGTACAAAGCCGATCTGCGGAATTGCCTCGATGACGCGGTCGTCCTCGATCACCAGGTCCAGATGAAGCGGCTCGGGCAGCACCGGGTGCTGCGGGCCAAACGGAATAACGGAGCGATGTGCCATGGACCTTACGCCTCCTTTTTCTGCTTGTCGCGGGCGGCCTTGGCGGCAAGCGCCGCGCGGACCTTGGCCGCTTTCTCGGGATCCATGGCGGCGAGCTTTGCCTCCATCTCGGCGGCCTTGAGCGCGGCCTTCGCAGCAGCCTCATCGTGCTGAGTATCGGAGCCGGCAGCCGCAGCGGGCTGAGCAGCGGCGCCCGCGGCATCGCCGGCGCCCGCAACGCCCTCCCCTGCAGCAGCCGCAGCCGCGGCGGCCTTCTCGGCCGCGGCCTTGCGCGCCTTGGCCTCGGCAGCCGCGCGGACCTTCATGGCCTTCTCGCGCGCAGCCTTCACCTCGGGCGTGATAACGCTCATGGGCTCGGCAGTCGAGACCTGGTAGAAAAAGCCCTTAAAGTCGATCTGCATATCGGTAATGGCAAGACCAAACAGGTCGTGGACCTCATTTTCAAACGGGAATACCGCCGGATAATACGAGCTGATGGACGGAATCTCCTGGTACCGGTCGATTCCCTCGACTACCAGGTTCTCAATCGCATAGCTGCCGTCCTGCGCAATATGCTCCTGAGCAGCACGAACGTTGATAAACGTATAGACCAAGCGATACGAGCCGTCGTCGACGTTGCGCTCGGCGTGCATTTGCACAAAGCGCGCGCCGACGCCCTTGAGCGCCTGGACATGCGACAGCAACTCATCGATCCCGACGGTGGTATAGATTGCCTCTTGCATTACTCGGCCTCCTTTGCAGCGGCGGGCGTGGCGGACTTCCCGGCGGCCGTGTCGCCGGCCCCCGCAGCTGCCACAAACCCGTCCTCGCCCAGCTCAACGCCACCGTCCCAGGTAGCGGCACCGCCCACGGTAAGCGGATCGCCGCCGGCGCGCATCACGGTCTCCTTCTGGTCCAGGATGCCGCACGCCTCCACGATGGCATCGATCACCGTCTCGGGGCGAATGGCGCACCCGGGCGCGTACACGTCCACGGGAATCGCGCGGTCCACGCCGCCGATCACGTTGTAGGCATCGCGGAACACACCGCCCGAGCACGCACAGACGCCGCAGGCCACCACGCACTTGGGCTCGAGCATCTGGTTGTAGATCTGGCGCACGACGGGCAGGTTCTGGGCATTGACAGAGCCCGTCACCAAAAAGATGTCCGCATGCTTGGGGTTGCCGGTATTGACCACGCCAAAGCGCTCCGCATCGAACAGTGGGGTAAGCGAGGCCAGCACCTCGATATCGCATCCGTTGCAGCTCGAGCCGTCGTAATGAATAACCCACGGCGAGCGCGACATTTTATGATCCATGGATGCCGCCTCCTAAATAAATACGTCGACAAGGATGGGCATAAGGTTGAGCAGGCCAAACACCAGCGCCACGCCCCAGCCGAGCTTAAAGCAGCTGCGCCAGGTACTGCGGGCGAAGGTGTTGTCGATCAGCACCTCGACAAAATACGTCGCGGCCATGACGACCAGGGCGACCACCCAGCTCACCGGGTTGTCCCAAACAAAGAACATGCCCACCCACATCAAAAACAGCACGGTCTCGCACCAGTGCATAAGGGTCATCTTGGCCAGCGTGCTGCCGCTCATCTCGGTGGCGACGCCCTGGACAATCTCCTGATGCGCGTGATGCGAGTACGAAAGGTCAAACGGCGACTTGCGCAGCTTGATGGTAAGCACCGCGAGCAGCGCAAGGAAAATGGGCGCGCTGTACACGATGATGGGGGCCGACTGCCCCGTCACAGCAATGGAATCGAAGCTGTCGGTGGCAAGATACAGGCCCACGCTCATCAGCAGAACAGCGGGCTCGTAACTCATAACCTGCAACAGCTCGCGGTCGGCGCCGACCTGGGCAAACGGGCTTTGCGTCGAGGCGGACGCCAGCACCACAAAGATCGCGGCGAGCGTCACCATAAAAGCGCACAGCAGCGTGTTGGAGCCCGACACAAAGATGCCGCCGCCCACGACGGTAAAGATGAGCGCGCACGCCATATAGGTATCGTCCATGGTGTTTACGCTGGCAGGGGCTTTGCGCAGCAGCTTGGCAACGTCGTAGAAAGGCTGGAGCAGGCACGGACCCACGCGGCCCTGCATACGGGCCGAAAGTTTGCGGTCAACGCCGTCGATCAGGCCACCAACCAAAGGCGCCAGCAGGGCAAACACCACGGTACCAATAAATATGCCCACGACGCCCGAACCTTCGAAATACTTGCCGCGCAGCACCGAGGGCGCGCTCATGGCAAGTCTCTCGGGTCCAATCCACGCGCAACACAGCAGCGCAAACAAGATAATGCTGCAGCACACGACGCTGCCCGCGGGGCCAATACGCTTCTCGCCAAGGGCGTCCTCCGAGTACCAATTGCGCTTTTCGGCCTTCACCTCGTGTCCCATCGAGCCGCGGAAATGGCGATATTTGTCGGTTCCCACACCCGAAAGGTACACGTTGACGTGCGGCTTGTTGCTCACGCGGAATGAAGTCAGCAGCACCACGGCGATAAAAGCCACGATAACCACCATCAGATACATGGAGTCCTTGCCAATAACGTATGGCACGCGGCCAAACACCATGGCCAAGTAAGGCGACACCAGGCCGCTCGAGATGAGCGGGAACGCCACGCAGCAAAGAATCAGCAGCGCGGCGATGGTGTTGAGGGCCATCCATTCGGTCTTATGGACATTGACCTCAACGTTTTGAGCCGTGGGGTCGACGCCCGAAAGCTTGGCCAGCCACTTACCCCAGAAGAAGAACGTTGCGGCCGAGCCAAAGGCAAGCACCATGATCATGAGCACGTTGCCGGTCTGCGCGAACGCCACCAGGGCGCCCCACTTGGACACGAGCATGCCAAACGGCGCCACGAACATGCCCATGATGCCCAGCATCATCAGACGCGTCAGGTGCGGCATGCGGCTGAACATACCGTCCATATCCTCGATGTTGCGGCTGCCGATATGGTGCTCGGCCGTGCCCACGCACAGGAACAGCAGCGACTTGGCCACCGTATGGAACAGGATTAGGAAGATGGCCGCCCATACGGCCTCGGGTGCGCCGACACCCAAGCAGGCACTGATGAGGCCCAAGTTGGAAATGGTGGAGTACGCGAGCACGCGTTTGGCGTTGCTCTGCGAGATGGCCATGAGGGCAGCGAGCAAAAACGTGATGGCACCCACACTCGTGACCATAAAGCCGGTCACGGGATAGATGGCATAGAGCGGGCTCAGCTTGACCATCAGGAACACGCCGGCTTTGACCATGGTTGACGAGTGCAGCAGGGCGCTCGTGGGCGTGGGGGCAACCATGGCACCCAACAGCCAAGTGTGGAACGGCATCTGTGCGGCCTTGGTGAGCGCGGCGAGCGACAACAGGATGACCGGCATCACCAGCAGCGCGGACTGCGCGGTTCCGGCGCCGGAAAGCTCAATCATGCCCGAGATGGTCAGCGGCATGCCGTTAACGTGCAGGTACATGAGTCCGGCCAAAAACGCGATGCCGCCCAGCATGTTGAGGATGATCTGGTTAAAGGCGTTCTTGATGGCCTCGGGCGTACGCGTATAGCCAATCATGAGGAACGAACACACGGTGGTGATTTCCCAGCCACAGAACAGCCACTCAAGGTTGTCGCTCGTCACGATGACGAACATGGCCGAGAGGAACAGGAACATAAGCGCCAGGAACTGCGGGCGACGGTCGGGCGCGGTCTGCCCGTGCAGCGCGGCCTCGTGCTCATCGTGCGCTTGGAAATCCTTCATGTAGCCCAGGGCATACACGCAGATGAGGCTGCCGACGATGCCGACGGCGAGCACCATGATCACGCTCATGTAGTCCAGGTAGAGCGGCGTTGCCGTGACGGCTTCGGCCGCGGGCAACGTCATGGCTGCAAAGGCGAGCGAACCCACCAGCTGGACTATGCCGAGCACCGTGGTGAGCGCGTTCCTATATTTGTACGCGTTGTACAGGATGACGGCGCACAGGATGACGTCGATGACGGAGCTGATGATCGAGAGCACATGTGAGGTGCCGGGGGCAACCTCAAAGCTCTGCGGGCCCGTGCCAAAAAACATGACGGCGACTACAACTGTCACCGCCATAATAATGCCGGAACCTATGAGCCCCACCGCATCGCGGGCGCGGTCACCGCGCGCGAGCAGCATGCCCAGCGCCGGTACCAGCGGAAACAGGGTAAGGTAATACAGTAGCGTCATACCATCACTCCCCCATGCAAAAACGCTGCAATTGTTTAACGTTATAGCTCAATTGATGAGTAGCGGCAGCGGGTTTTCGGTCAACTGGGGAGTTTTAGGCGTACGGAGTAAGGGCACGTCCGCTTTGGAGCAGAGAGGCGGCAAGAAAAATGCGCCCCTGTGGGCGCACCATCCCGTTTGCTATTCTGCCTTTTTAACGCGCGGCTTGCGACCGCGCGGCTTATCGACCAGTGCGGCCTCACCGCTCTCGCGGTACTGACGGCACCAAGCCTTGACCGAAGACTCGCTGGGAATCTTGTGCTTGATCATGGCCTCGCGAACCGTCAAGCCGTTTTCCAGACGGTCCTTAACCACAGCGAGCTTGACGTCGTACGAATAGGTATGATGATGCGAACCGGCGTTGAGAACGGCGTCGACACCGCCCACGGCATACGCGCGGGCCCACTGACGAGCCGTGGCCTGGGGAATGCCAAGCTCCGCGGCGAGAGCGCGATGACCGACCCCCTCTTGGAGGATCTCGACGGCGCGCTGCCTAACCTCGGGCGCATGCGTGCGAGTCCTAGTTGCTTCCGACATACCTGCCACTTCTTAGCCTTAGCCGTTAATCTGCTTTCTTACGTGCAAGTTAGATAATAGCATTTTACTGTTTGCTCAAAGCAGTTAATTAAAATAGACGCGGCGTTATCTGGGCATTTGGCACCAAATTACGACATTTCTTTATCGATTATTTACGCTGGTAGCTGACTCGCAGCTAATCGTCATTCGCTTGTCAACAAAATTGGCATCTCTTTATGTCCTTTGGTATAGAGGATATAGTTATTAACCCCTCCCCCAATATTTTTGAGTGATCTGCAAGGCAGTAGACGTCCTCACTCCTCATGATTACCGCGCATTGCCATCCACCGGAGCAAAACAAAAAGGGCGGGACCTGCTGCGCTTGCAGGCCCCGCACCGGTTGGCACCCGACGGGACACAGCCGGGCGAAACGGATCCGTGCTACCGTCCCGCCTGGCCGCGATGTTCAACTACAGCTCGTTGGCCGCGTGATACGCCGTGCGAATGGCGCTCGCAATGTCGGCGGTGCGCTCACCCGAGCAGTCGCCCACGCAGGTCACGGGCACCGTCACGCCGTCCAGGTCAAACGCGTTGGCCTTGGAGCCCACGGCCATCACCACGTAATCGCAGGCGATCTTCACCGGCTCCTCGGCGCCGTCCTCGATGGTGCGAATGGCCTCCACACCCTCGTCGGTAATGGCGGTCAGGCGGGTCTTCACGTGCTGCTCCACGTTGTGCTCGGCAAAGTCGCTCATGATCAGCGGCAGAATGGTCTCGGACTCGCCCGCGGCAATCTTGTCGAGCATCTCCACGATCGCCACCTCGCAGCCGTGCTGCAGCAGGTACTCGGCAGTCTCGGTGCCCACCAGGCCGCCGCCAATGACGGCGACGCGGCCGCTGAGCTCCACCTTGCCGGCCAGCACGTCCCAGCTCGAGACGACCTTCTCCGAATCGGCACCCGGAACGGGGATGACCACGTCGTGTGCGCCCACGGCCACAATCGCAGCGTCGGCGGCGTTGAGGTCCTCAGCGGTAGCGGCATGGTTGAGCTCGACCTTCACGCCCAGGCCGGGCAGAATCTTCTCGTAGTACTCGACCGAGCGCATGATCTCGTCCTTGCGCGGAGGCGCGGCCGCCAGCACAATCTGGCCGCCCAGATGATCGCTCGCCTCGTAGACGGTCACGTCGTAGCCGCGCTTGGCCGCCACGCGCGCGGCCTCCAGACCGGCGATGCCGCCGCCCACCACGGCGATCTTCTTGTCGCCCTCGCCCGGCTTAATGGCGATGGTTGCCTCATCGCCGTTCTCGGCATTGAGCACGCACGAGATGTACTTGCGGTTTTGAATCGCATCGACGCAGCCCTTGTTGCAGTTGAGGCACTCGCGGATGGGCTCACCCGTGGCGGCCTTCAGCGCAATGTCGGGGTCGCACATGAGCGAGCGGCCATAGGCGATGATGTCGGCCGCGCCGTCTTCCAGAATCTTCTCGCCGGCCTCAACCGAGACAACGCGGCCGACGGTTGCCACCGGCACGGAGACCAGGGCCTTGACGCGCTCGGCCACGGGCAGCGTCCAGTTGTAGGGCATGGCGCCCATGGGCGGAATGGTGTCGCCCATGTTGCCGGTGTGGTTGGCCTGTGCGACCTGAATCATATCGATGCCCGCACCCTCGAGCAGCTTGGCGAACTCGCAGGCCTCGTC
Source organism: Collinsella aerofaciens (assembly GCF_015552075.1). Taxonomy (GTDB): domain Bacteria; phylum Actinomycetota; class Coriobacteriia; order Coriobacteriales; family Coriobacteriaceae; genus Collinsella; species Collinsella aerofaciens_Y. The sequence goes on along the minus strand of NZ_JADNDZ010000107.1, from coordinate 14,393 downwards.
GGGCTGCAGGCCACCCTTGCCGCGCGGCGTGCCGTCGGGGTTCTCCATGATCACGGGGAGCTTGTACTCCACCATCAGCTGCGGCGCGGCCTCCTTAATGGCGGCGACGACCTCCAGCGCGTAGCGAACGCGGTTCTCGAACGAACCACCGTACTCGTCGGTGCGCTGGTTGAGGATGGCCGAGCACAGCGAACCCACCAGGCGGTCGCCGTGGACCTCGATAGCGTCGATCCCGGCCTGCTGTGCGCGAGCGGCCGAGGCAGCGATGGCCTCCTTGATCTGGGTGAGCTGCTCTACGCTCGCCTCGTTCACAAAGTGCTGCATGTCGTGATGCAGCTTGGCGTAGGCCTGGTTGCGGATCTCGTTGGACTCGGCCATCTTGGCGGCAAAGGTCTCCTCGTCGCCGGCGGCCTTGGCCTCCTGCGCGGCCTTGGCGGCGGCCATGGATCCCATGACCATGCGGCCGACACCGGGCACATCGTACTCGGGGTGGAACAGCTGCAGCGCGACCTTGGCGCCGTGCTTGTGGACGGCGTCGGCCAGCGCCTTAAACGTGGGGATCTGGGCGTCGGTTGCCAGCTTGGGCGTGGGGCTTGCGGTCATGACGGGAGCGACGTCGCCGATGACGATGTAGCTCACGCCGCCACGGGCCAAGCGCTCGTAAAAAGCCAGGCTGCGCTCGCCGATGGAACCGTCACGCTCCTCGTAGCCGGTGGTCAGCGGCGGAAACATAATGCGGTTCTTGAGCTCAAGGGGGCCAACCGTAATGGGCTGGAGCAGCTTGGATGCAGGTGCGGTCATGGACATTCCTCTCTTGTAGGCGCGGCGGCGATGTTGCCGCGTAGTTGTCTAGAGGATATGGCATAGGGGTACAGCGGCGCAACGGAAATCGGCGGACAGCAGGTAGCGGCAGGTGGATGGGGATGGGTGGGGCGGCCCTTCGGTTTGTCTCAATCTGTAACAGTTACGCGGCAAAACTGGGTCTTACTGTTACAGATCGAGACAAACCAAACCCGCCTGCTAGAAAATCTCAATCTATAACAACAACTCGGCAAAATCCGTCCCTCGTGTTACAGATTTAGACAAACCGTCCAGGCGGGGACTCAACATCTCAATCTGTAACACCTAGCCGCCCAAATCGGGTCTAGATGTTACAGATCGAGATTTTGTTTGAGAGGCTGAGAATTGGACCGAAAACACGGTCCCGGAATAACAAAAAAGCTCGCCGGCTAGGCCGACGAGCTGCAAGTTCTTGGTCGCGGGGGCAGGATTTGAACCTACGACCTCCGGGTTATGAGCCCGGCGAGCTACCAGACTGCTCCACCCCGCAATGTCTGGGCGCCTCATGTGCGCAAGAAAGAATATTACATGGGAGTTCGGTAAACGGCAAGGAAAATCTCGTAGAGCATAATTCCTTCATATTTAAACCCCTCAGCCCCTATCACCGTAAACGAATCGCAGCCGAGCGCCGTCGGCGGCGCGTATACAATGGTGCGCGTCCTTTTATGCCAACACTGGGAGTAGACATGCTGCTCGCTATCGATATGGGAAACACGCAGACGGCCATGGGCCTGTTTGACGGAGACGAGCTGGTGCAGTCGTGGCGCATGCCCACCGACCGCTCCTATACCGCCGACGAGATCCATGTGCGCCTGATGGGTTTCTTTAAGATGTACGGCCTTTCGCTCGACGCGGTCGACGCGATCGCCTTTGCGGGCGTGGTGCCGCAGCTCTCGCGCGAATGGCACGCCGTGGCCGACCGCATTGCCGCAGACGCCATCGTCATTGGGCCGCAGACGGCCGCGGTGACCAAGCTGCGCGCGGCGCGTCCCCAAGCCGTAGGCGCCGATCGCGTCGCCAACGCCGTTGCGGCCGAAACTTTCTACGGCGCGCCGGCAATCGTGGTGGACTTTGGCACCGCGACCAATATCGACGTTATCGACGAGGACGGTTATTACATTGGTGGAGCGATTGCGCCGGGCATCCGCATTTCGATGGACGCGCTCGCCGCCCGAGCCGCCAAGCTCGCCAGCGTTCCGCTCGAGGCGCCCGAGCACGCCATCGGCCGCGATACCGAGGAGTGCATCAAGGTCGGCGCCGTGATGGGCGCCGCCGCCATGGCCGAGGGCTTGGTCGCGCGCATGAAGCGCGAGCTGGGCCGCGAGGACGCCACCGTTATCGCCACGGGCGGTCTCGCCGGCATCGTCGCCGATTCGACCGATGCCTTCGACGTGGTCGACGGACAGCTCACCATCAAGGGTATCTGCGAAATCTACCGCCGCATGCAGGAGCAGGGGTAAGGCGGGGTTTAAGTCGAGCGCGAGCGGCGAACTAGGCAACGCATCGGTCCTATTCCTCAAAATCGAAATTTTTTCGTTTTTGAGGAATAGGATTTTTTTGCTAAGCCTCGCCGCACAACCACCTCGCCAGGTCCACGATCTGCACCCCATCGCGATCCGTGGCCTCGTGATGCGTGCGGGCAAGAATCATCTTGGGATACGCATCGCCAATGCTCAGCAGTGGCGAAATCTCGCGTTCAAACGTCTTATCCGAGCTGATGTCGTCGCTCACCTGAATGTAGAGCTTCTCGCTTCGCTTGATTGCTACAAAGTCTATTTCCTTTTTATAGAGCACACCGACGTATACCTCGTATCCGCGGCGCAGCAGCTCGATGGCCACCATGTTCTCGTATACGCGTCCCCAATCCATATCACGTGTACCAAGCAGTGCGTATTTGAACGCGTGGTCTGCCAGGTAATACTTCTCGCCGCTCTTAAGGTATTTTTTGCCGCGAATGTCGTACCGACGAACTTTATAGAAGGCAAACGCATCGCACAGGTACCCCATGTACGTGCCGACCGTCTTGTTCGTAATCTTTAGCCCATCCGCATTCAAAACATCTGTAATGTTGCGTGCCGACGTTATGTTGGAGACGTTGTCCATCATGTAATCGGCAATGCGCAGCAGTGCCGATTCGTTTCTCACGTTATGCCGCTGCACGATATCCCTCACGATGAGCGTTTTGAAGACATTGGAGAGATATTGGTAGCGCTGCTCCTGCAGTGGATAAGGGTAAGAGCCGGACATACCGCCGGTTCTCGCGTACTCATCGAAGTCGCGATCGACCTCGCCCTCGTCACTATAGAAGCGATACTCCTCAAACGAGAATGGGAAAACCTCGATCTCGAACGTGCGCCCCGTAAAGAGCGTCGACAGATCACTCGACAGCAAAAAGGCGTTCGATCCGGTGATGAAGATGTCGTACTGCTCGGATGCATGGAGGCTGTTGATCGCGCGTTCAAAGCCGTCGCACATCTGAACCTCGTCGATAAGCAGGAAGTTTTGCTTGTCGGACACTCGATGCTCTTTCACATAGGCGAGCAGGGCATGATATTCGAGCAGGCCCTCGAACTCGTCGAGGTTGTAATTGATATGGATGACATTCGAATTGGACAGATTTGCCTCCACGTAATCGCGGAGGGCCTCGAGCAATTTTGACTTACCGCTACGGCGAATGCCCGTTATGACCTTGATGTCCGGTACGCCAATAAGGCTCGTCAACGTGTCCATATATGACGTTCTATTGATGAGTTTCATTGGTGCCTCCCTGCGGTCTTCTATCGCTATTCCTCAAAAACGAAAATTTTTCAGTTTTGAGGAATAGGCTCTGCAACGAATATACCTCGTTAAAGGCCGAGCTGGCTTAATTCTATTCCTCAAAATCGAAAGATTTTCAGTTTTGAGGAATAGGGTGCTGACAACCCATTCCCCAGATAGGCGAAACCCTCCCCGGCACAGGCCGAGGAGGGTCTTGTTGTCATGTCTATCTTTGGGCGCGAACGCCCCGCGCTACAGCCCGCGAATGCGCACGGCCTCGGGCGGAAACTCCTGCTCGCCGGCATCGGTCTTAATGGTCGCGCGACCCCAGATGTCCAGGCCCGCAAACACACCGACCGCAAGCGGCAAACCGTTGGGCGACACCGCCGCGACCTGACGACCCAGCAGTGGCACCATGTCAAAGTACTCGCCCAGCACCGGAGCCAGCGGGCCGGCAGCGCCCTGTGGTGTGTTGGCGGCAACCGCCCAGGTGTCCACGCGGACCAGCAAGGCGGCGGCCAATGCCTCGACCAGCGCCTCATCTGCCATATCCATGCCAAGCTCACCCAGCGCCGCACGCTCAATATCAACCGTCACCGCGGCAAACATGCCCGCAGCACCGGCACCGCCGTTCACGGCAACACGCGCGAGCGACGTCTCAAACGCAGGCGCACCGCACACGATATCGCTCGGCCACTGGATACCCACCTTACCGGCAAGGCCCAGGACCGGCGCCGAAGCCGTGCCCACGAGCGCGTCCATCATGCCCATCGCCGCCACAAACGGCAGGCCGTGGAAGGCATGCATATTCACATCGGGGCGCACAACCAGCGAAAACGTCAGCGAAGCCTCGCCCACGCTCCAAGCGCACCAACCCGCGGACGCACCCTCGCGACCCGCGTCGCGCGCGGCATCGAGCTCGGTACCAGCGGCTACAGCATTCATCTCAATCATCTACATACGCCCCAATTCGCCCACGATATGCCCCACACGGTCCTCGGGCTCCTTGACCTCGACGCCGTTGTAGCGGAAGAACCGCGCCGGATCGTGCATCAGATCCTCGAGCGGCACCAGCACAAAGTCGCGCTCGCCGATCAGCGGATGCGGCAGGCGCAGCTTTTTGCCGCCGTGGGTCTCGCCGTCCATCCACAGCAGATCCAGGTCGATGGTGCGCGGGCCGTTGGCCTTGGCCTTTTTGGAGCGGTCGCGGCCCAGCTCGGCCTCGATCTTCATGAGCTCGTCGAGCAGCACCAACGGCGCCAACTCGGTCTTGATCTCGATGACGGCGTTGGCAAACGCGTCCTGGCGTGTCTCGTAGGCCGGCTCGCTCTCGTAGATCTTGGAGGAGTTGGACACGCAGGTGAGTGGAATCTCGGCGATCATGTCGCGTGCGGCGCGGATGTTGTCGCAGCGATGCCCCAGGTTAGAGCCCACGGCCACAAACGCGCGGCGCGGCTGCGGCTTGGCAACCGCCCAGTAGCCGTTCAGGAACTGCGCAAAACCCGCGGCGTCGTGCACGCGCACGATGTTGGCACCGGCCTGGATGGCGCCCAGGCACACGCCAAACGTAGCGGCATCGCGCTCGGCGGCCTCGGTCACGCCCGAGACGGCGCCCACAAAGCGCTTGCGCGATACAGCGCACATGAGCGGATAGCCCAGTGACGCCATCTTGGCAGTCTCGCGCTGGATGACGATGTCCTCGTTGGCCGTCTTGCCAAAGCCAGGACCGGGATCGATGCAGATGCGGTCGCGCGACACGCCGGCGTGGATGAGCGCGCGAGCCTGGTCGGACAGAAAGCCCATGACGCGGCGCATGATGGGCGCCGAATCGGGCAGGGTGAAGCGGCGGAGCTGCGAGGTGGGCACGTAGGCTTCCTCGCGGCGGGCGCTGCGGCGCATCATGGCGGCCAGGTGGTCATTGGGCTCCGATGCGGCCTCGGTGGCTGCGGGCGCGGGCGCGACGGTCTCGGCGGCAGCAGCCTGCTCGGCGGCGGGCGCCTCCTGCTCGCTTGCGGGCTCAGACGTGGGCTCCGGTTCACCAAACGGCAACGAGGGCTGCACCACGCCGCCCGGAAGCTTGGCCTCCGGCTTAGGCTCGCCCAGCAACTTGCCGCGACGGCGGCGAGCCGGCTTCTCGGCCTCACGCGCGGCCTCGGCAGCCGCCTCGCGCGCCTTCTCGGCAACAAACGCCGCTGCCGAGGTATCGAGCTGCACCGTTGCGTGCGTGCGGGTAGGCGCGACGACCTCGCCGGCATGCATCACGATGACGCCGCAGGTGCTCGTCTTAACAAACTCGACCATCTTGGGGTCGGTGAAGCCGGTCACGTCGTTGACGATCGAGGCGCCGCAGCGCACGGCCGCCTTGGCAACCGCCACATGACGGGTGTCGATCGAGACGATGGCGCCCTCCTTGGCCAGCGCGCGCACCACGGACAGCACGCGGCGAGCCTCCTCGTCGGGATTGACCGGGGTAAAACCGGGGCGCGTGGACTCGCCGCCCACGTCGATGATGTCGGCGCCGGCGTCGAGCATCGCCAGACCATACTCGATGGCGGCATCCGGGTCGAAGTGCTCCCCGCCGTCGCCAAACGAATCGGGCGTCACGTTGAGGACGCCCATGATGCGCGGACGGTCAAAGCTGAGCTCGTACTTTCCGCACCGCCATGTCTTGCTGTCGTTCGCCATGAACATCCTCCTAAAATGCCCACGCCGCCGAGCTTGGGGAGCTGGCGGCGGGGTCGCTTTGCACTCAGTCTTTCTATTGTATCCGCGCACACGGGCTAGAACGCAAACGCGGCCGCGATGTCGCAAGAAATCAGCAGGTCGGCATTTGCATCCTGATCGGTGGGAGCAAGGTTGCATATGGCCAGCGTATCGCCGGTAAAGTAGCGTGTAAGGCCCGCCGCCGGATACACCACGAGCGAGGTCCCGCCTACAATGAGGGCATCGGCCGCGGCGATGGTGGCAACGGCACCGGTCAACACATGCTCGTCGAGCGGCTCTTCGTAGAGCACCACATCGGGCTTGATGCGACCACCGCACGCGGGGCACACGGGCACGCCCGCGGCGTCCTCGTGCTCGCGCGAGCAAATCCACTCGGCGCTATAGACCGCTCCGCACGACGGGCAAATGTTGCGATGGACCGATCCGTGCAACTCAAACACGCGCTGCGAGCCCGCCATCTGATGCAAGCCGTCGATGTTTTGCGTCACCACGGCACCAAGCTTGCCGACGCGCTCCAGCTCGGCCAGCTTGGTGTGGCAGCGGTTGGGCTTAGCGTTAAGCGCGATCATCTTGGTTCGGTAAAAGTCGAAGAACTCGGCCGGATGTGTCTCGTAAAAGCTGTGCGACAGCATGGTCTCGGGCGGATAGGAAAAATGCTGGTGATACAGGCCGTCCACGCTGCGAAAATCGGGAATGCCGCTTGCCGTGGAAACACCAGCGCCGCCAAAGAACACCACGCGCTCGTGGGTATTGAACAGCTCCGCCAGCGCGGCGGAGGCCTGCCTGGGGTCCGATATTGCCTGCGTCATATGAGTCCTCCGTCCTTGTTAGTCGGGCAGCGTTGGGCGACGTCCCAGCATGCGGCCTTTAAGTCAGCATGCGCGGAGCCCGCCCCGCCCCTGTTGCGCTAATCTTAAGCCTGCCAACCCCGTCGAAAGGACACCATGCCTCAGACTTACACTTTCGCCTCGTGGAACGTCAACGGCCTGCGCGCCGTGTTAAAAAAGGACCCGAGCTTTATCCAGATCGCGCAAGAACTCGACGTCGATATCCTGGCGCTGCAAGAGACCAAGCTGCAAGAAGGCCAGGTCGATATTGACCTGCCCGGCTATCACCAAACCTGGAGCTACGCCGAACGCAAAGGCTATTCGGGCACTGCGGTCTTTAGCCGCCAGGAACCGCTGCGCGTATTGCGCGCCGACGCGCTGCTGCCTTATGCCGGCGAGGGCGAGGCGGCCGAGCTCGTCGCCCAAGCCGCAACCGAGGGCCGCGTCTGCACGCTCGAGTTCGACAAGTTTTGGTTTGTGGATGTCTACACGCCCAACGCCCAAAATGAGCTCGCGCGCATCGATGTGCGCATGGCCTGGGACGATGCCTATCGCGGCTTTTTGGGCGCGCTTGAACGCGAAACCGGCAAGCCCGTCGTAACCTGCGGCGACTTTAACGTGGCGCACGAGGAAATCGACCTTAAGAACCCCAAGTCCAACCGCGGCAACGCCGGCTTTTCGGACGAGGAACGCGGTAAATTTACCGAGCTGCTCAACGCCGGGTTTACCGACACCTGGCGCGCGGCCAATCCGGACGTCGAGGGCGTCTACAGCTGGTGGAGCTACCGCTTTAATGCCCGCAAGAACAACGCAGGCTGGCGCATCGACTACTTTCTGGTAAGCAACGCCATCGCCGGCGCCGTGCGCGGCGCGGGCATCCGCGGCGACATTTTCGGCAGCGACCACTGCCCCGTCACTCTCACCCTGGAGCTCTAACCCCGCCTGACCCCCGGGACAGAAGCAAGCAGGCCATTCCTGCCACAGCGCATCCTCCTCTACAGCCCGTATTTCACGACCACGCGGTTGATGCGGCGGCACCAGGGTTTGTACAGGGCGGCCAAAAACACGCAGGTCGCCAGGCCATGCGTGATGTCGAACGGCACCGCCGTAACCAGACGCGCCACGGCGCCCGCCCAGGTGAGCGGCTGCACAAAACCGACGATGTCATACGCGTTGATCACCACGCCATACAGCAGGGCCGAGGCAAAGCCGTACGCAAGTAACACCGGCATGCGCACGGTTCCATCCGCACGGTCGAACGCACCGGCGTGCGCCAGGACACCGCCGACATAGCCAACGAGCCCCCAGGCATACATCTGCCACGGCGTCCACATGCCCTGTCCAAAAAAGAAATTGCTGGTCAGCGCTGCCAACGCGCCAACCATAAAACCATTGCGGCGACCAAGCGTCGCCCCCGCGATAATGGCGATAGCGCTCACCGGTTTAAAGTCGGGAATGGGCCCAAACAGGATGCGCCCCGCCGCCGCCAGCGCCGCCAGCACCAGCGTGGGCATAATCTGGCGCAAACCCGGACGAGATGCCTCGTAACCCGCAAAGAACAGCGCGAGCACCAGCGCCACCACGACCAGCATGGCAAGTGCCGCCTGCTCAACGCCCGCTAGCAACGCCGCAGCCATCACCGCTGGCACCGCCAGCAGCAACGGGATCTCCAGTTTTGTAAGCAGGCGCGCGACGCGATAATCCGTCATCCCATCACGCCCTATAAAACACGTTGTCGGCAAAGAAGTCGGCCGGCGGCTCCATGCAGGCGATCTCACCGTCAAACATCATGGCAATGTCATCGGCAACCTGCTCGGCAAAATCCAGATCGTGCGTGGCCATAATGACGGTGCCGCCAGCCTTCGCATGGTCACGCAGGGCGCGGGCGATGATGCGGCGGCTCTCCAAGTCCAAGCCCTTCGTGGGCTCGTCAAGCAGCAGCAGCTCGGGGCCGATCAGCAGCAGCTTTGCCAGTGCGAGCAGCTGGCGCTGTCCGCCCGAGAGGTCGTAGGGGTGGCGCGTCTCCAGGCCGTCCAATCCCAGTTGCGCCGCACGCTCCCGCGCCAAGTTCTCGTCATATCCGCAGGTCGAAGCCCATTCTATCAGCTCATCGCGAACCGTCTCGGCAACCAGCAATGCTTTGGGATTCTGAGGCAGCAGCGCCGCCGAGGCCGCCCCGCGCACCATGCGGCCGCGCTGCAGCTTGGCGGTCTTCGCCAGCACCGAAAGCATTGTCGACTTGCCGCAGCCGTTACCGCCCGCAACCGCATGCACCGCGCCAGCCGAAAACGACGCATCGAGCCCGCGCAGCACCCAACCGCCCGCGCGATCGTAGCGAAACCAGCTCCCTGCCAGGGTGGTAGCCGACCCAGCGTGCATTTTTTGGAGTATTCTGCTTCCATCCGTGCGCGGGAAGGCTTCCGAGCCGTTCTCGAGCGACGTTTGCGCCACAAATTCAGACGATTTGTCCAATTCCGAACTTTTTTTCGCGCTCGATACGTCCCCGGGCGGCTCCAGAGAGCCCAAATTGTCCTCACGCCTGCTGAATACTCCTTTATTTGCACATCGGATGGCACCCCACCCCAACATGTCATCGGACAACAGCGATTCTCGGCGTCCCAAAGAAGCCATATCCGCCACCTCGCGCACGCGACCGTCCTCAATCCGGTACGCACACGTCGCGTATTCGAGCATTGGGCGCGGCTGATGCGTCGCCACAACAACCGTGCAGCCCAGCTCGCGATTCACGCGAAACAGCGCATGCAGAAAACTCTTCTCGGCAACGGGGTCGAGCTGAGACGTGGGCTCATCGAGCAGCAGCACGCGCGGGCGGAGCGCCAACACGGCGGCCAACGACAGCAGCTGCTTGCGACCACCCGAAAGCGTATCGGTATCGCGGTGGAGCCAATCCTCCAGCCCAAAGAAATAGCTGGTCTCAGCTACGCGACGGCGCATCTCATCACGCGCTAGCCCCAAGTTTTCCAGGCCAAACGCCATCTCGTGCCACACGGTCTCGCACACGATCTGGTTCTCGGGATCCTGGAACACATAGCCCACGCGCTCCGCCGATTCCCGCACATCCATGTCGGCGACGTTCTCGCCCAGCACGCGCAGTTCGCCAGTGCGCTCGCCCGCCGGAGCGATCTCGGGTTTGAGCAGCGACAGCAGCGTCGACTTACCCGATCCGGTACCGCCAACAAGCAGCGCAAACGCACCTTGGGAAACACGCCAATCAAGCCCCTCGAGCACCGGTGCCTCGGCCCCGGGATAGGCAAAACTAAGGCCCCGCACCTCAATCGCAGGCACATCGGAGCCGCACGCCCCGCCCGTTACCGAGCAGCTATCCAACCGAGCCATCAGCCAAACCTCTTCTCATCAATCGCGTGCAACGCGCAAGGCAGCACCATCCAGGCAGCGTACACGACATAGCCCGGCCACGGCGCCGGCACCGAGAGCTGCGGATAAAACGAATACTGCGTCGTCGCGGTCCACGCCACCGCCACCGCGGCAGCACCAAACAGCGCAAGCCCAACCAGCGCGGCAACGTCGCTGCGCCCCAGCCGATACCGCGCATACGTCGTACGACGCGTCGCGGCGCCCCACCCGCGCGAGCGCATCGCGTCCGCGCGCTCCAACGAATCTTCCATGCCCCAGCCCATCAATGCACTCGATGCCCGCAGGCGCGAGCGCACGGGGTCGGCCGGCGCGCGGCCCGGCACATCAATCGCATCCTGCACCGCCAGCACCGTACGGCCGCGGCGCAAAAACTGCGGGATAAGCCTCATGCACATCGAGATCATGAGCGCGATCACCGGTGCGGCGTTACCCAAAAGCGCGAGCACCTTGTCGTATTCGAGCATCGACGCCGCGGCCTCAAACCACAGCACGCTCGCCACAAACAGCTCGCCCATGCACAGGCCGTATACCATGCTCTCCAGATACACCGCGCGCATGCCAATACGGAACAGCTCCGTCGAGCCCGAGGCACTAAACAGTGGATTGACCAGCGCGATAATCAAAATCACCGGCAGCTGCCAGCGAAGTGCGCCCAGCGTGCGGGCAGCCCCACGCGTCGCAAATCCATACGCCAACCCGCCCGCAAGTGACAGCGCAATCAGCACCGGCTGCATCGAGAACATGGTGAGCCCCAGCGTCAGCACTATGTAGAGCGCCGGCACAGCTGGATGCGACATCGAGAATGCCGCGACGGGCTCGCCGCCAAACTCCTCTCGTATGTTGTCCACGGGCACCCCCGTCCCCTCGCTCAAACGACAGCTCCGCAGCACCGCCGCCATGCACGGCCAGCGCAAACGCCACGCCGGCGGCGCAAGCCTCAACCGCCGCAATCCAATCGTTACGCGCTCAACATATGCCTGCGGTATCATATTGCGCCGTGTATCGTTTCCAAGCACACGTCTCTATAACGTAACAGGAGATCACATGGACGCAACCGCAATTATCCTCGCTGCCGGCGAGGGCACCCGCATGAAGTCGAACCACTGCAAGGTTTCGCACAAGATCCTGGGTAAGCCCATGGTCCAGTGGATCGTCGACGCTACCATCAAGGCCGGCTGCAGCCGCGTCGTGGTCGTCATCGGCAGCCACGCCGACGAGATGCGCGCCCTTATCGACGGCACCTACGCCAACAGCGCCACCAAGGTCGAGTGCGTCGAGCAGACCGAGCGCCTGGGCACCGGCCACGCCGTGAAGGTCGCGCTCGAGGCCTGCGGCATCACGCAAGGCCCCGTCGTCGTGCTCAACGGCGACTTGCCGCTCATCACCGCCGACACCGTCGCCAAGTTCGCGCAGACCGTCGCCACCGGCGAACTCGCCTGCACCGTCATGACCATGACCCCGCCTGATCCCTTCGGCTACGGCCGCATCAAGCTGGGCGCCGATGGTCAGATCGAGCGCATCATCGAGCAGAAGGACTGCACGCCCGAGCAGGCCGCCACGCTGCTCGAGTGCAACGCCGGCTGCTACGCCTTCGACGGCGCGCAGCTCGCCGCCCACATCAACGAGATCGGCAACGACAACGCGCAGTCCGAGTACTACCTGCCCGACATGCTCGAGATCCTCAAAGGCCACGCCCAGGCCGTCTCCATCTTCCACTGCGACGACTACCGCGACGGCCTGGGCGTCAACAGCCGCATTCAGCTCGCGCAGCTCACCGCCATCGCGCGCGACCGCATCAACGAGCACTGGATGGCCGAGGGCGTCACGTTCATCGACCCCACGCAGGCCTGGATCGGCCCCGACGCCACCATCGGCCGCGACACCGTCGTGTGGCCGCAGACGCACCTGATCGGCCACGTCACCGTGGGCGAGGAGTGCCAGCTCGGCCCCAACAGCCGCCTCACCGACACCACCGTCGGCAGCGGCTGCACCATCGATGAAACCATCGCCGTCGAGGCCGTCATCGAGAACGGCGTCGACTGCGGCCCGCGCGCCTACCTGCGCCCGGGCACCCACATGCTCGACGGTTCCAAGGCCGGCACGCACGTGGAGATCAAGAAGTCCACAATCGGCGAGGGCTCCAAGGTGCCGCACCTGTCCTACATCGGCGATACCACCATGGGCTCCGGCGTCAACGTGGGCGCGGGCTCCATCACCTGCAACTACGATGGCGTACACAAGCACAAGACCGTCATCGGCAAGGATGCCTTCATCGGCTCCGACACCATGATGGTCGCGCCCGCCCAGATTGGCGACGGCGCGCTCGTGGCCGCCGGCTCCGTCATCACCGAGCCGGTCCCGGCAGACGCACTTGGCCTGGGTCGTGCCCGCCAGGTAAATATTGAGGGCTGGGCCGCCGATTATCGCCGCCGTCTGCACGAGGACGACGAGGTATAACGTTTTACCAAGCATCTAAGGAGCTGTTCCCATGGGGGCGGCTCTTTTTTCTATCGTGACCTGCGCGACAGGATGAGTGGTCGGTTCGTGTCCGTTGACGGTAAAGACGTTATCAAGACCCGATTAACCCCGTCGCGCGGTTACAATGCAACAAGGCATCTATATGGCATTCGATATAAAGGAGAAGGGTAATGCCGATTAATGATCCCGAGAAGTCGGAGAATATGCGCAAGTCCATCCGCGTGTATTCCGGTTCCTCCAACCGTCCCCTCGCTCAGAAGATCGCTGAGTACCTTGGGGTCGAGCTTTCGGGCCTTACGCTAAAGCAGTTCGCCAACGGTGAGATTTACGCCCGCTACGACGAGACCGTCCGCGGCGCCGACGTCTTCCTGATTCAGTCCGTGGCCGGCGGCAACGTCAATGACATGCTCATGGAGCTGCTCATCGCCACCGACGCTGCCAAGCGCGCATCCGCCCGCTCCATCACCGCCGTTATCACCCACTACGGCTATGCCCGCCAGGACCGCAAGGCCGGCCCGCGCGAGCCCATCACCGCCCGCCTCGTCGCCAACCTGCTCGAGCGCGCCGGCGTCAACCGCATCATCACCCTCGACCTGCACCAGGGCCAGATTCAGGGCTTCTTCGATATCCCGGTTAACCACCTGTCCGCGCTGCCGCTGTTTGGCCAGTACTACAACGACATGCACTTCGACACCGACAACCTGGTTGTCGTCTCCCCCGATGTGGGCCGCGCCAAGGCCGCCAAGAAGCTGTCCGACATGCTCGGCTGCGACCTGGCCATCGCCCACAAGGGCCGTCCGCGCCACAACGCCGCCGAGGTCATGGGCATCATCGGTGACATCAAGGGCAAGACCTGCATCATCAACGACGACATGATCGACACCGCTGGCACCCTGTGCGCCAACGTCAAGGAGCTCAAGGCCATGGGCGCCGGCGACATCTACGTGTGCGCCACCCACGGCATCTTCTCCGGCCCGGCCATCGAGCGTCTGAACGACGCCCCCATCGTCGAGTGCGTCGTCACCGACGCCATCCCCGTCGAGGCCGGTGGCAAGATCAAGACCATCTCGGTCGCCGAGGAGTTCGCCCAGGCCATCTCCGCCGTTTACCACGAGGAGCCCGTCTCCACGCTCGTCGGCGGCGACTTCGCGCTGTAATCCAGCGTGCATCTCATCATCTTTGGTGTTTTTAAAGGGTCGGAAGCTCGCTTCCGACCCTTTTTCTACCCCTCGACAACCTTCCCTGGACAATTAGTTCAGATACGTATTTTTTTAAAGCTCCAAAGGCCGTTCTGAGCCTTCTGAGCTCCCCGGCGAAGGTAGCGCGCAGAGATGTGGTGTAAGAGGCGGGGCATGCCCCGCCTCTTCTCTT
>NZ_JADNDZ010000001.1 GCF_015552075.1 Collinsella aerofaciens | reverse complement strand
AAGAGAAGAGGCGGGGCATGCCCCGCCTCTTACACCACATCTCTGCGCGCTACCCGCGTGTAAGCCGTGGGAGCGGCATTTGAGGCGGTTTTGGCTGTTACTAAAAAGGTAACAGTACTCATATTTGCCCTTTTTTGCCCACGGGGTCTGGAAAGCGCCGTCAGTGAGGTCTCAGGGAAGGCGTTTCGAGGCTCGAAGGACACAAAACGGGGGTGCAGGTTGTCCTGCGCCCCCGTTTTCTTGGCATTGCGGTTGTTTGCCGCCGGTTTTTACGCCGCTTCGTCGAACTGCGAGTTGTACAGGTCGGCGTAGAAGCCGCCCTGGGCGAGCAGCTCGTCGTGCGTGCCCTTCTCGACGATGTCGCCGTCGCGAATCACCAAGATCACGTCGGCGTTGCGGATCGTGGACAGGCGGTGCGCGATGACAAAGCTGGTGCGGCCCTGCATCAGCGCATCCATGGCGCGCTGAATGAGCTCCTCGGTACGGGTATCGACGTTGGAAGTCGCCTCGTCCAGAATCAGTGCCGGGCGGTCGGCCAAAATGGCACGGGCGATGGTCACGAGCTGGCGCTGACCCTGCGACAGGTTGGTGCCCTCCTCGTTGATCATAAAGTCGTAGCCGCCGGCGAGCGTATGAATAAAGTGGTCGCAGCGTGCAGCGCGTGCGGCGGCTTCGACCTCGGCATCGCTCGCGTCGGGACGTCCGTAGCGGATGTTCTCGCGGATGGTGCCGTTAAACAGCCAGGTGTCCTGCAGCACCATGGCAAACTCGCCGCGCAGCGCCGCGCGGTCCCAGTCGCGCACGTCGACACCCTCGACGCGCAGCGAACCGCCGTCCACGTCGTAAAAGCGCTGCAGCAGCTTGATGAGCGTGGTCTTGCCGGCGCCGGTGGGGCCGACGATGGCGATGGTCTGACCGGGCTTAGCCTCGCAGCTAAAGTCGTGGATGATGGTCTTGTCGGGCGTGTAGCCAAACTTGACATGGTCGAACTCCACGTGACCGGGGCGCTTCTCGGGGATCTGCGCGTCGGTCTTTTGCTCCTCCTCGGGCGCGGCCAGGAACTCAAAGACGCGCTCGGTGGCAGCGGCCATCGACTGCATCGTGTTGCTCACGTTGCCCAGCTGCTGCACGGGCTGCGTAAAGTTGCGAACGTACTGGATAAAGCTCTGGATGTCGCCGGGCGTGGCATTGCCGGTCAGCGCGAGCTGCGCACCCACGACGACGACGCCCACGTAGCCCATGTTACCCACCAAGCTCATAAGCGGCATCATCAGGCCCGACAGGAACTGCGAGCGCCAGCCGCTAATAAAGAGGCGGTCGTTTTGGCGGTCGAACTCCTCGATCGAAGCCTCGGCGCGGTCGAACACCTGAATGACGTTCTGGCCGGCAAAATCCTCCTCGATAATGCCGTTGACGGTGCCCAGTACCTGCTGCTGCTCGCGGAAGTACGGCTGCGAGAAGTGAATCATCACCATCAAGATAATCGCGGCGGCCGGCAGCGTGAGCACGGTGACGCCGGTGAGCGGCAGGCTGATCGACAACATCATGACGAGCACGCCGATAATCTGCGTGACGGACGTAATAAGCTGCGTCACGCTCTGGTTGAGCGACTGGCCGAGCGTATCGACGTCGTTGGTGATGCGGCTGAGCACATCGCCCTTGCTGTGACCGTTGAAGTAGCTCATCGGCACGACGGCAATCTTGGCGGCAATCTCCTTGCGCATGCGGTAGCAAATCTTTTGCGTGACACCGGTCATGAGCCAGCCCTGGACCAGGCTGCAGACAGAGCTCGCCAGATACAGGCAGAGCAAAAAGCCGAGCGTCTTGGCGATCCAGTCAAAGTCAACGTCGCCGGTACCGTTGACCTTGGCAACCAGGCCCTCGAACAGTTTGGTGGTAACCTGGCCGAGCACCTTGGGCCCCACAATGTTAAAGATGACCGAGCACACGGCAAAGGCGACGGCGGCAAACACGGCAATCTTGTGCTGGCCGATATAGCCGAGCAGCTGCCTCATGGTGCCCTTAAAGTCCTTGGCCTTTTCGCCACGGCGCATGCCACCCATGCGGCCCATGGGTCCACGCTGACGGGTGGGCTTGGGAATTTGAGTCTTGGTCTCGTCTGCCATTAGCGCTCGCCTCCTTCCATAACGGCTGCAATTTCTTCTTGGGTAAGCCCCAGCTCCTCGGCGGAAAGCTGCGACTGTGCGATCTCCAGATACGCCGGGCAACTGCGCAGTAGCTCCTCGTGCGTGCCGGTGCCCACTACGTGACCGTCGTCGAGTACGATGATCTGGTCGGCGTGCATGATGGTCGCGATGCGTTGTGCCACGACCACGAGCGCGGCGTCGGTGACGTTTTTGGCCAGCTCTTCGCGCAGGCGCGCGTCGGTCTTGTAGTCAAGCGCGCTAAACGAGTCGTCGAACACCACGACCTCGGGCTTTTTGGCCAGGGCGCGGGCGATGGCCAGACGCTGGCGCTGACCGCCCGAAACATTGGAGCCACCCTGGCTGATGGGGGAGTCGTAACCGCCCTCGCGCTCGGCGATAAAGTCCTCGGCCTGGGCGACGCGTGCTGCCTGGCGCATATCCTCGTCACTCACCATGTCGCCCGCAAACTTGAGGTTGCTCTCAACGGTACCCGAGAACAGACGACCCTGCTGCGGAATATAACCGATGCGGCGGCGCAGCTCGGAAAGGGTCATGTCGCGCACGTCGATACCGTCGAGCGAAATGCTGCCGCCCGTGACGTCGTACAGGCGCGGAATCAGCTGCACGAGCGTGGACTTGCCCGAGCCCGTGGAGCCAATAATGCCGAGCATCTGACCGGCATGCGTGGTGAAGTTCACGCCGCTGATGACGTCGGCGCGGGCATCGGGATACTGGAAGCTCACGTCGCGGAAGGTGAGCTCGCCGCGCGGCGCGCTGGCAGCAGGCAGTTTGGGCGAGACAGGGTCGTTGATACTCGTAGGGCAGGTGACGACCTCTTCCACGCGCTCGGCTGCGACCTCGGCGCGGGGCAGGATGACCGAAACCATGGTGAGGATCATAAACGCCATGACGATCTGCATGGTATAGGAGATAAACGCCATCATGTTGCCGACCTGCATCACGCCGTCGGACACGCCCTGCGCGCCAAACCAGACGATAAGCACGGTGATGCAGTTCATGACGAGCATCATGAGCGGCATCATAAAGCTCATGGCGCGGTTGGTGTAGAGCTGCGTGGTCATCAGGTCGAGCGAAGCCTTGTCAAAACGCTCGAGCTCATGCTCCTCGCGGTTGAACGAGCGGATGGGCATCAGGCCATCGAGCAGCTCGCGGGCGGTAAGGTTCACGCGGTCAACAAAGCTCTGCATCTTTTTGAACTTGGGCATGGTGAGGCCCATAAGCACGCCGACGACGGCCGAGACCGCGATGATGGCAACGGCGATGGTCCACTCCAGGCCGGTATGGTTGGCCAGGACGCGCATGACGGCGACGATGCCCATGACGGGGGCCATCAGACACATGCGGATAAACAGAGTTGCGGCCATCTGGATTTGCTGAATGTCGTTGGTGCAGCGGGTGATGAGCGAGGCCTGGCTAAACTTGCCCACCTCGGCCGGCGAGAAGTGCATAACCTTGTTGAAGGTCTCGCGGCGCAGGTCGCGGGCGATGGAGCAGGCGGTGCGCGAAGCCACGGCACCGGTCAGGATGGTGGCGACGAGCGACACGAGGCACAGTCCAAACATCGTGGTCGCCATGCGGCTCAGGTAGGCGTTCTGCACGTCGGCGGGGTCGATGCCCTGCGCCTTGTACTCGTCCTGTACATAGCTCACGGCGCGCTGGGTGACGATGGAGCCCGACATGGAGCCCATTTTGTCCGCCATTTGGTTGGCGCCCTCGACGAGCTTGCCCTGGTCGATTAGGCCGCCTTCAACGCCTAGACGCAGGCTCTTCATGGTGATCTTGCCACCGTCGGCATCAATCTGTTTTTGCATGTTCTGCGCCGCAGCGGCCTTCTGCTGCATCTCGGCGAGTTGCTCGGGCGTCATCGCCGCCATCTGCTCGGGCGTGGGCATGGCCTGGGCGCCGCTGTTGTCTTTCTCACCGGACGTGCCCATCATGTCACCCATGGAGTTGGCGTCAATACCCTGGTTGAACGAAAGGACGACAGTCTCGGGCAGGCTCATGATGTCGGCAATCTTGCCGCCGTCGGCACGCTCCTCCTCGGTGCCCTTGTACGTTCGAATGCCGTTATTGTCCGCCTTGCTAAACACGGCCTCCACAGCCTTGGCGTCCTTGGAGCTCATGAAGAGTTCGAGGTCGTCGAGCGATTCGGCGCGAATGGTGTCGGGCACGGGCGAGGCGATGCCGCCTTGCTGCACGCCCACGTCGACGATGTCGCTCATATAGGTAGGCAGCGCCAGATCGGCGTTGCAGCTGATTACGATAAGTACGATAGCTGCGAACAGTGCCAGGACATGCTTTGTAAAGAGCTTGAGAATCCTCACTCGGCATCTCTCCTTTCTTGGTTGCGGTCGATAATTTCGTTGGCACGTCTTAGAAGACGCACCATCTCTTGGGTATCTGTTTCGCCGAACTGCTCGAGGAAGGCCGCGGTGCGGTCCTCGAATTCCCGACGCTTGATTTCGAGATCATGGAATCCCTTGTCGGTCACCGTGACGTGTACGCGACGACGGTCGGTCTTTGAGTGCTCGCGCTCGACCCAGCCCTTGGCTTCGAGAGCGCGTAGGATATTGGCGATGCGGGCACTCGAGACCCAGGCGCGATCTGCGAGTTCGCTCGGCGTGAGCGAACCGCCAGCGAGCATGAGGGCGCGCATGACGGCCATCTCGCCGCCGAGAGCTTTGTCCGCAAAGCGCGAAACGCGCTGATGCATGCTGCCAAACTCGGTAAGGAGTTGGCGTCCAAGCTCATGGAAATCGGTATCTTCCACCGAAAACCCCTAACACTAGAAACTATTTTCGGTGGAAGATGATACCCCTGCACGCGCGCCCTATACGGAAGATTTTTGGGACATGCCTAGAAAACTGCCTTTAGGCGATCTCCGTACACCGTCGGTGCCAGCAAAGTTAAGGGCAGATCTCTAGGCATGTCCCAAAAACTACCTGGTTGCTAGGCAATATAAAGAACGCATAAAGAATTAAAATCATTCAAGAATTGCAGCGTTTCAAAGAACTATCATGCACGCGGTTAGGCGAGGGGTTGTCACCACCATGACGACTGGGACTCATATAATCGCCACGTGCGATGCTCCAACTTCCCGCGAGGAGACACCTTATATAAAGGGGGATGGAGTCATGGCATTTGACTTCACGGGCAAGACCGCGATTGTCACGGGCGGCACTCAGGGCATTGGCCTCGAGATCGCCAAGGGCATCGTCGCGGGCGGCGGACATGTCGCGCTCATCGCAAGGAACGCTGCTAAGGGCGAGGCCGCTGTGGCCGAGCTTGGCGAGGGCAACAAGTTTTATCAGCTCGATGTCGCTGATGCGCCCAAGGCGCGCGAGACCGTCGAACAGATTTTCGCAGACCTGCCGCAAACCAATATCCTGATCAACTGCGCTGGCGTCATCAGCACCAAGAAGTTCGACGAGATCGACGACACCGAGTGGCGCCGTACCATCGACATCAACCTCAACGGCACCTTTACCATGATGAACGCCGTATACCCGCACTTTAAGGCTGCCCATGCCGGCACTATCGTCAACGTGAGCTCTGTTGCTGGCAAGATCGGCGGCGGCCTGCTCGGCACCGCGGCTTACGCGAGCTCCAAGGCCGGTGTTAACGGTCTAACCAAGGCAGTCGCCAAGGAGGGCGGTAGGTTCGGCGTTCGCTGCAACGCTGTGTGCCCGTCGCTCACGTTGACCGATATGACCTCGATTCTCTCTGACGAGAACTCTCAGCGCATCATCAACGGTATTCCTCTGGGCCGTGCCGCCCAGGCCAGCGAGCCTGCGCAGATGGTGCTCTTCTTTGCCTCCGACCTCGCCAGCTTCGTGAACGGCGAGATCGGTGACTGCGACGGTGGCATCGTTCTGGACGGGTAATACCCCGCGACGTTAATTCGGCGACGGCTCCTGCGACTCGGGACCGTCGCCTTCTTTCTGGCACAGGAGCGTGCGACCGCGTGCCACACGCATCAAAAGGAGATATAAATGAGTGAATCGACTGTGGTGGAGGCGCCGGCGGCAAAGGAGCCGTTCTTTAAGATGTCCTCCATCCCGGGTGCCAATATTTTGGTGCCGCTTCTGCTGGGCTGCCTGCTCAACACGCTATTCCCTGATCTGTTCAAAACGCTCGGCAGCTTTACGCTTGGCATGACCCAGCAGGGTGCAGGCCCGCTCGTGGGCGCTTTTTTGCTTATCGTCGGTACGACGATTTCGTTTAAGAGTGCTCCTGCCGCCGCTGCCCGCGGTGCCATCATCATCGCCGTCAAGCAAATCGTGGTCGTTGCCGTGTCGCTGCTCATCCTTTATGTGTTCAACGACAACCTGTTTGGCATCTCTGCCATGGTGATGCTGGCGGCTTGCACCGGCGCCAACAACGCTATGTACGCAGGTCTGATGGGCACCATGGGCAATGAGGCCGAGCGTGGCGCTGTCGCAATCACCACGCTCGTTGTCGGCCCTCCGGTCACGATGATCGTGCTCGGCGCTGCCGGCCAGGCTCCGATCGGCTGGTCGCTCGTGGGTGCCATCCTGCCGATCGTCGTCGGCATTATTCTGGGCAACGTCTTCCCCAGCTTTAAGAAGATGATGGCACCGGCACTTTCCGCCGTCATCGTGCTCGTCTTCTTTGCCATGGGCTCGACCATGACCTTTGGCCAGCTCATTAATGGCGGTCTTCCCGGTATTCTGCTCGGCGTGATCTGCTCGGTGATCTTTGCAATTCCCGTCATCGCGGTCGACAAGCTCACGGGCGGCACGGGTGTCGCAGGTGCGGCCATTTCGAGCTGCGCCGGAGCCAATGTGGCTACGCCTGCTGCCATGGCAAGCGTCAACGGGGCCATGTACGGTGGCGCCGTGCTCGCGACGGCTACGGCACAGGTTGCTGCCTGCGCAATCGTGACGGCTATATTGACCCCGCTGGTCACCAGCTGGTGCTACAAGCATTTTGAGGGCCAGCAGAGCAACAGCAAGGCAACGACCGACAAGGCTTCCGCAGCCGCCTAATGCCAAACGGCAATCAAAGCTAAATAACTAGCCACGCCATAGGGCGGCCCCGGGGGAAATCCCGTGGCCGCCCTTCAGTTTCTGAAGGGTCTCTGGGGTACTTTACCCTGATAAAGCTGACATAACAGCTAGAGTGAACGTCGTACAAAGGCAAGGAAAAATACCAAAGAAATCGGTGAACGGTAGTTGTTCGCGCTCGCATTTCCTGCGGGTTTGTAAAAAACGCCATTATGATATAAAAAAAGAAACATATAACAGCCCAGATGGAGAGGGTCGCTATGTTATCCTTCTCAAACGGGTGAAATCTTGGGTTTTGGGTTGTAGTTCCAAGGTGGATAAACGTTTTCCCTACACCAACGTGTGGTGAAGAACGGAAGAAGCCGGTAGTGCAAGCCGAACATTCAAGAATTCAATAAGCAGCGGTGTGAGAGAGCGCCGCATTACACGTAACTAGGAGCGTGGTTACACAATGCAGGAGGCATGGGAAGGCTTCAAGGAAGGCATCTGGACGGGAGAGGTTGACGTCCGAGACTTCATCCAGAAGAACTACACCCCCTACGAGGGCGACGAGTCGTTCCTCGCCGGCCCGACCGAGCGTACCAAGGAGCTGTGGGGCGAGGTTCTCGACCTGCTGCTTAAGGAGCGCGAGCAGGGCGGTGTCCTCGATATGGACACCAAGACCGTCACGGGTATCGTGAGCCACCCCGCTGGCTACATCGATAACGCCCACCGCGAGAAGGAGACCATCGTCGGCCTCCAGACCGACAAGCCGCTCAAGCGCGCGCTGCACGTCAACGGCGGTATCCGCATCGCTTGCCAGGCTGCCAGCCAGCACGGCTATAAGGTCGACGAGAACGTTGTCGAGCGCTACACCTTCGAGCGCAAGACCCACAACGCTGGCGTCTTCGATGTCTACACCCCCGAGATGCGTGCTTGCCGTTCGGCCCACATCATCACCGGTCTGCCCGATGGCTATGGCCGCGGCCGCATCATCGGCGACTACCGTCGTGTTGCCCTGTACGGCGTCGACTACCTGATCAAGGACAAGGAGGCCCAGAAGGCTTCCACCCCGACGGTCATGACCGCCGACAACATCCGCGACCGTGAGGAGCTGCAGGAGCAGATCCGCGCCCTCGGCGAGCTCAAGATGATGGCCGAGACCTATGGTTTCGATATTTCCAACCCTGCTACCAACACGCAGGAGGCCATCCAGTGGATGTACTTCGCCTACCTCGCTGCCGTCAAGGAGCAGAACGGCGCCGCTATGTCCATCGGCCGTACCTCCACGTTCATTGACATCTACGCTGAGCGCGACCTTGCCAACGGCACCTTCACCGAGGAGCAGATTCAGGAGTTCGTGGATCACTTCATCATGAAGCTCCGCATGGTCAAGTTTGCCCGTACCCCCGAGTACCAGGCCCTGTTCACCGGCGACCCGCAGTGGGTCACCGAGTCCATCGGCGGCATGGGTGTTGACGGCCGTACGCTCGTTACCAAGATGAGCTACCGCTACCTGCACACGCTCGAGAACATGGGCACCAGCCCCGAGCCCAACATGACCGTTCTGTGGTCGACCCGTCTGCCCGAGAACTTCAAGAAGTTCTGCGCCAAGACTTCTGTCGCCAGCTCCTCGATCCAGTACGAGAACGACGACCTCATGCGCGTTTACCACGGCGACGACTACGGCATCGCCTGCTGCGTGTCCTCCATGCGCATCGGCAAGGAGATGCAGTTCTTCGGCGCCCGCGCCAACCTGGCCAAGTGCCTGCTCTACGCGCTCAACGGCGGTGTTGACGAGGTCTCCAAGAAGCAGGTCGGCCCCAAGTATCGCGCCGTCGAGGGCGATACGCTCGATTACGACGACGTTGTGGCCAAGTACAACGACATGATGAAGTGGCTCGCTGGCGTGTACGTCAACTCGCTGAACATCATTCACTACATGCACGACAAGTATTGCTACGAGCGCATCCAGATGGCTCTGCACGACAAGCACGTGCACCGCTGGTTCGCTACGGGCATCGCTGGCCTTTCCGTCGTGGCTGACTCCCTGTCCGCCATCAAGTACGCTAAGGTCCACCCCGTCCGTGATGAGAACGGCATCATCGTCGACTTCGAGACCGAGGGCGAGTTCCCCAAGTACGGTAACGACGACGACCGCGTCGACCAGATCGCTCACGACGTTGTGCACCAGTTCATGGAGTACATCCGCATGAACGACACCTACCGCAACTCCGTGCCCACGACCTCGGTTCTGACCATTACCTCCAACGTCGTGTACGGTAAGAAGACCGGCTCCACGCCCGACGGCCGCAAGGCTGGCCAGCCGTTCGCCCCGGGTGCTAACCCCATGCACAAGCGTGATAGCCACGGCGCCATCGCTTCGCTGTCTTCGGTTTCCAAGCTCCCGTTCCGCGATGCTCAGGACGGCATCTCCAACACCTTCTCCATCATCCCGGGTGCGCTCGGCAAGGAGGACCAGGTGTTCTTTGGCGATATCGACCTTGATCAGCTGGGCGAGTAACTATTGTTAGTGCTATACTAACAATAACGATTACTGATTAGCGCGCCGGTTTCGGCCGGCGCCTATCGATCGAAGGAGACACATTATGAAGGTTTCTGAAGTTTCCGAGACTCAGGCCGATAACCTGGTCCACATGCTCGACGCTTACGCCGAGAAGGGTGGCCATCACCTGAACATCAACGTCTTCAACCGTGAGACGTTGCTCGATGCTCAGGCTCACCCCGAGAAGTACCCGCAGCTGACCATCCGCGTTTCCGGCTATGCCGTGAACTTCCACACGCTCACCAAGGAGCAGCAGGACGAGGTCATTTCGCGTACCTTCCACGACAAGTTCTAAAGGGGTTTAACTCCCGCAGGATCGCCGGGCCGCTTTGGGTTACTTTCCAAAACGTCCTCGGACATGCAAAGGGCTCCGCTGCGCGCTTCGCGCGGCGGAGCCCTTTGCATCCTGCGGAAATGTTTTGGAAAGTAACCCAAAGCGGCCCGGCGGGGGTCCTGTGTAGTCACCCTTTAGGCGGAACTCTCCTAATTATTTGGATGAGTCGTTTACTTACTTGTGCTGTTACCGTCTTCCCGCTGTTGTTGGGGTATGCTTTGTTCGTATGTAAACGTTTGACATGTTGATGGGGGAGGGTGCTATGGCTCGCGAGGGCGCTCGTTCTAAGGATTCTGCTAAGCCTGGCATCAAGGAAGTTGCAGCGGTGGCGGGGGTTTCGCCTACTACGGTATCTCGCGTGCTTAATAATCGCGGCTATATTAGCCAAGAGACCCGCGATAAGGTCCATGCCGCGATGGAGCGCATCAACTATACGCCCAACGATATCGCCCGTGCCATGCTCAACGGTCGCCTGAATCTTATCGGTATGATCGTTCCCTTTGTGAGCAGCCCGTTCCATGCTCAGGTTGTGCAGGCGGTCGAGCGCACGTTAGCGGAAAACGGCTTTAAGATGTTGCTGTGCAACAGCGCCAATCGACCCGATCTTGAGCGTTCCTATATTGACATGCTCCGCCGCAATATGGTCGACGGCGTCATCGTCAACTCCCTCAATATCGGTGCCGAGGCATATGCCGAGATGGGCTTGAGCCTGGTTGGCATCGACTGCGATCTTGGCGAGGGCTCTGTCCAGATTGCAAGTGACAGCTATGGCATTGGCGAGCTCGCCACGCGCCGTCTGATTGATGACGGCTGCAGGCGTATCCTGTGCCTGCGCAGCAATAGCCGCATGCGCATGCCTGCCAATAAGCGTACCGATGCCTACCTCGATGTTGTTGAGCAGGCCGGTTTGTCCGCGCTTGTCTGTGAGGTTGAGTTCGTTAAGCCCGACGACGAAAAGGGCGCGGTCGTTGCGAAGATCCTCGATGAGAACCCCGATATTGACGGCATCTTTGCGGGAGACGACACGATGGCGGCTATCTGTCTTAACGTGATGAAGCAGCGCGGCTTGAGCGCTCCGGGCGATATTAAGGTCGTGGGCGCGGATGGTGCCCGCCGCACTATGACGTTTATGCCTGACTTAACAACCGTTCGCCAAGATATCGATCGCATCGGAGAGCTCGCGGCGCAATCCATCATTGCTCTTATTAACGGCGAAAAGCCCGAATCGAATATCAAGCTCCCCGTTGAACTCATTGAGGGTAAAACCGCGTAGTTCATCCCGTGCCAAAAGAATTCCTCAAACACCTCTGATGACCGTTCGCCGGCATATGTCAACCGTTTGCCGACGACTGGAACTGCGAAAAGACGTATTGGTGTGAAAACGTTTGACATATGAAAACGATTGACATATCTTGCAGTTGTACCGAGTTAGTATCTCGTGAGAAAGGAAGTCTCGGATGCACAAGGTGTATTACCAGCCTGAGGGAATTTGGGTAGGCGACATCATGCCGTACGGCGAGGACGGCACGTTCTATCTCTATCATCAGCGTGACACGCGAAACCCCGGACCTTTCGGAGAGCCGTTTGGCTGGGCACTCGCGACAACCAAGGACTTCGTCAATTACAAAGACTTTGGCGAGAGCCTTGAGCGTGGCGGCGACGAGGAAGTCGACCAGTATGTTTATGCCGGCACGGTGTTTAAGGTGGGCGACAAGTACCATGCGCTCTACACTGGTTGCAATCGCGATAAGGTCAAGGCACGCTTGATGAAGCAGGTTCTTCTTCACGCAACGAGTGACGACGCCGTCAAGTGGGAGAAGAACATCGCCGAGACGCTGCTTCCGCCCCAGGAGGGTTACGATGACCGCAACTGGCGCGATCCCTTTGTGCTTTGGGATGAGGAGAACGAAGAGTACATGCTCATCCTCGGCACGCGTGTGGGCGAGGACAAGCGTCTGATGACCGGTCGTCTGGTCAAGTTCACCTCCAAGGACCTGGATACCTGGGAGTTCCAGGGCGACTGGTGGAATCCGGGCCTGTACACCATGTTCGAGATGCCTGATCTCTTTAAGATGGGCGACTGGTGGTATCTGGTGTTCTCCGAGTACAGTGATGGCAACAAGACCCGTTACCGCATGTCTCGCTCTATCAACGGTCCTTGGATCACTCCTGCGGACGATTCCTTCGATGGCCGCGCGTACTATGCCGCGCGTACCGCATTTGACGGCGAGCGCCGCGTTCTCTTTGGTTGGGTTCCTACGCGTGACGAGGGCGGTGACCCCAGCTCTTACCTGTGGGGTGGCACCTTTATGCCTCTCGAGATCGTTCAGCGTGTTGACGGAACGCTCGGCACCAAGCTTCCTGACAGCATGCTTGGCGCCTTTGGCGAGGCTAAGGCAGTCGAGGCCTTTGAGCTCTCCTGCGAGTCGGGCAAGGTCGAGCAGGTGCTCGCCGCGGATGCCGGTTCCACCTATATGCTCGATGCCGACATCGAGCTCGCCGGTGACGCTGCCGGCTTCTCGGTCAAGTTCGCCGAGGACGCCGAGTCCGGTCTTGCCTATGAGTTCCGCGCCAACCTGCGTGAGGGCAAGCTCGAGTTTACGGCGGCCCCCCAGTATCCGTGGTTCCAGGTCAACAACATGGGCCTCGAGCGTCCGTTGTTCTTTAAGGGCGAGGGCACTCATCATGTGCGCCTGGTCGTTGACGACGATATCGCGACCATCTTTGTCGATGATGTTGCGCTTAACGCTCGATTCTGCAATAAGCAGGGCCAGGGTGTGGCGCTGACGGTCACCGACGGTACGCTTAAGTGCGCAAATGCAACGATCGCGTCTCTGTAATGGCATCAAAACGTCTTATGATTTCGTAAAGGAATGGAGAGGAACATGGACTACAAGGCAGTGTCTCAGCAAGTCGTCGATAACGTCGGCGGTCTGGAGAACATCGAGGGCGCCACGCATTGCGTTACGCGTCTGCGTCTGGTGCTCAAGGATACGAGCAAGTACAACAAGGCCGAGCTCGAGAACATCGATGGCGTCAAGGGCGTGCTGTACAACAGCGGCCAGCTCATGATCATCTTCGGTACCGGTACCGTCAACAAGGTTTACGATGAGTTTATGGCTCTGACGGGCGTTAAGGAGATTAGCGCTTCCGAGGTCAAGGGCGCCGAGGCGGACAAGAAGGGCAAGTTCTTCTCGGTCCTCAAGGTATTCTCGGACATCTTTATCCCCATCATTCCCGCTTTCGTCGGCGCTGCTATCATCATCGGCCTTAAGTCGCTGATTGTTGCCAACGGCCTCTTTGGCATGGAGGGCAGCCTCGCCGATCACAGCGAGTTCCTCAAGAACCTCGCAAGCTTCTTTGCCATTATCGCCACCACCTTCGACTACCTACCTGTCCTGGTTATGTACAGCGCGGTCAAGCGTTTTGGCGGTAACCCGATCCTGGGCATCCTCGTCGGTATCGTCATGGTTCACCCGAGCCTTATGAACCGCAACACGTTCGTTATGGACCCGACGGGTGCTGAGTACTGGAACTTCGGTCCGCTATCCATTCCCATGGTTGCTTTCCAGGGCGGCGTATTCCCTGCAATCCTGACTGCCTGGTTTATGGCCAAGGTCGAAAAGATTGCCCAGAAGTACATCCCCGAGGTCGTTTCGTTCGTCTTTGTCCCGACCGTTACCCTGATTCTTGCTAACGTCGCCCTGTTCACCGTGTTCGGCCCGCTCGGCAACCTGATCGGTGACGTCCTCGCCGGCGTAATCGATATCCTGTACAACAGGATGGGCGTCTTTGGTGCCTTTGTCTTCGCCGCGTTCCTGCAGCCGCTCGTCGTTACCGGTACGCATCAGTTCATCCAGGGTATCGAGGCAAACCTTGTTGCCACGACTGGCTTCAACTACATCCAGGCCATCTGGTCGGTTTCCATCATCGCCCAGGGCGGCGGCGCCATCGGTATGTACCTCATTCACAAGAAGCACTCCAAAGAGCGCAACATCTGCATGTCGTCCTTTATCCCGACGCTGGTCGGAATCTCCGAGCCCGCTATCTTTGCTGCAAACATGCGCTATTCGATCATTCCGTTCATCTGCGCATGCATCGGTGCAGG
Organism: Collinsella aerofaciens; assembly: GCF_015552075.1. GTDB lineage: Bacteria > Actinomycetota > Coriobacteriia > Coriobacteriales > Coriobacteriaceae > Collinsella > Collinsella aerofaciens_Y. The sequence continues at coordinate 8,026 of NZ_JADNDZ010000001.1, read as the reverse complement.
CTGCGGCGGTGCCTTCGTCAAGCTCTTTGAGGTGCGCGCTATCGGTCAGGGTCTGACCGGCGTGCTTGGCCTGCTCATCGTCACGCCCGAGACCCTCGTGTGGTATGTGGCTGGCAATCTCATCGCCTTTATCGTGCCGATCGTCTTGATCTTTGCCTACAACAAGGCAAAGGGCGTGCCGACCACCGATGAAGAGGGCGCTGGCGCTGGCTTCGACGTTAGCTTCTAGTTGAGCCGTTCAGTGTAATCTGAGGATAAGTCCATTTGAGGAAGGGCGTTCGACTCGTGTGAGTCGAGCGTCCTTCCCCATAGACGAGAAAGTCAACGGCGATGTTAAATCAAAAAAACAAGGTGACACGCGCGGACTATGAGCAGTGGCGTGTCGGACAGGATGAGACGGCGGCTCGCATCGCGTCCGACCCCGATAGGCTTCTGTTCCATGTGGAGCCTGAGCTTGGCTGGCTCAACGACCCCAACGGTTTGGTTCAGATTGGTGATACGTATCACATCTATCATCAATACGATCCGTTCGATGCTGCGCATGGCGGTCCAGTGCTTTGGAACCATCTGACGACAAAGGATTTTGTGACGTACGAGAATCACGGCCCCGTGCTGTTCCCCGATTCCGATTTGGATTCGAGCGGAGCGTATTCTGGTTCTGCCTTTGTACGTGATGGCAAGATTCACTACTTCTTTACCGGCAACGTCAAGCATTTTGACCGCGATGATTACGACTACGTGTTGACGGGCCGTGAGCAAAACCAGATTCATATGGTTGCCGAGAATCCCGACGAATTGGGCGAGAAGCGCATGGCTGTTGGACCAGTCGATTACCCCGACGATATCGGTACGCACGTGCGCGACCCCAAGATTCTTGAGCACGATGGTATCTACTACATGGTTCTGGGCGCTCGTACGAAAGACGACCGTGGCTGCGTGCTTGTCTATACTTCGCGTGATTTAGGGGTCTGGAGCTATGCGACGCGCATTGAGCTGGGCGAGAAGTTTGGCTTTATGTGGGAGTGCCCCGATCTGTTTGAGCTCGATGGCGAGCTTATTCTCGTTTGCTGTCCGCAGGGTGTGCCTGCCGATGGATGGCGTTACCGCAATCCGCACCAGTGCGTGTGGTTTCCCATCGAGGCCGATTGGGAGGCGCCGAGTTTTAAGATCGCCGGGCAGGGCATGCCCCCGATGGTCGATGCCGGCTTTGATTTCTACGCACCGCAGTCTTTTGAGGATGCTGCGGGTCGGCGTTTGATGATCGGGTGGTCGGGTTGCCCCGATGCGACGGCAAAAAGCCCGACGGTGGCACGCGGGTGGCAGTGCGCGTTGACGGTGCCGAGAAAACTGAGCATGCGCGATGGTAAGCTCTGTCAGCAGCCGGTGCACGAGATTGAGAGGATGCGCGGCGACTGCGTTTGCGCGACAGGCGGTGAAACCGTTGAGGAGCCGGGCCGCCTGTTTGATCTTGTGGTTTCCTGTGAGGGCGCCCAGGTGATCGAGCTCGAAATCCGCAAGGGTGTCTTTGTGCGCTATGCAGACGGGATGCTTACCCTCGACATGGGTGACGAAGGCTATGGGCGCGACCAGAGGTCGATCGAGCTCAGCGAGCTTCGCGACCTGCGCGTGCTTTCGGACACTACGATGGTCGAGATTTTTGCCAACGGCGGTGAGGCGGCACTTACGAGCCGTACCTATTCGTCGGCGGTTCCGGCGATGGCGCTGCACGCCGAGGGCGCGGCGTCGATGGATTTCTACCGCCTCGCTCATTAACCGTGCATGGAGCACGATTGGACTTGTTGGGCGGAATGTGTCGCAGTTGCCGCGGCCAACTACCGTTTATCGCGTATAGCGACCGTTTGCGGAATAAGTAACACTCCTTAATAAACCGTGTAAAATCTCAGTTAAGCACGGAGTTTTCCAGGGAGACGCTGTCCTTTGTTATGTGCAAAGGGCGGCGTCTCTTTGGCGCTTAGATGCCGTTGTGCAACAGCGCGACGCGCGTGTCATGTATTGAAAAGCCAATGTCGAGATGGGTCGTGATAAGAATGGGCAAGTATGTAATCGTGGTTGAGTCTGGGTCGGATGTAACGCCGGAGCTCTGCGAGCGCTACGGCATCGTGCGCGTGCCCATGCATGTCACGATTGGTGACGAGACCGTCGAGGACGGCTCGATCGATCCGCTCGAGATTTATTCGCGCTGCAATGAGTTTGGCGTGATGCCCAAGACCAGTGGCTGCGCGCCTGCGGATTTTGCTCACGTGTACGACCGCATTCACGCTGAGCAGCCCGACGCCACTATTTTGCATCTTGCATATTCCGAGGCCACGACCTGTTCGCATCAGTCCTCAAAGATTGCGGCCCAGGGGCGCGACTACGTGTTCTCCATGGACACGCGCTTTGTCTCGGTAGGCCAGTCGCTTGTTGTCGTCGAGACCGCCAAATACATCGAGGCTCACCCCGATGCCACCGTCGACGAGATCTTTGCATTTACGAACTCCGTCATGGACCGTGTGCTGCTGGGCTTTGTTCCTACCGACCTAGCCTTTCTTAAGGCGGGCGGTCGTCTGTCCAACGTCGCGTTCCTTGGCGCCCACCTGCTCAAGATTAAGCCCTGCATTGAGGTAACGGGCGGTAAGTTTGTGGCGACCAAGAAGTTCCGCGGCTCTATGCTCAAGTGCGCCCGTGCCTTTATTGACCACATGGTTGCCAAGGGCGAGATTGACTACTCGCACATTGGCCTGGCGTATTCGGTAGGTCTTTCCGAGGAGCTGCGCGACGACATGGAAGTCTATGCGCACGACCTGGGCTTTAAGGACATTACCTGGACTCAGGTCGGCGGCGTCATCTCGAGCCATTGCGGCCCGACCGCCTTCGGCGCGGTGCTTACGCTTAAGGCGTAAGGCCTGGCGTCTATCGATATCTATTGCCTCGGCGGCGGGTGGGTTGTGACAACCTTCCCGCCGCTTTTGTGTGGGGCCAAATAGAACAACCCAATTGACCACTAAACCGTTTCACCATCATGCGTATGGGCTAGAATGGCTCTGGCATTTATGTAACTAAAACCAATGAGAGGCAAGGTAGCGGGAATGGCTGAGATGACGCTCGAGGGTGTGGACGCTCGTCCCGAGGACTCCGCGTTTGCCCTGGGCCGCGTACATTCGATTGAAACGATGGGTACGGTCGACGGACCCGGCATCCGCTTCGTAGTGTTTGTCCAAGGCTGTCCCATGCGCTGCGCGTATTGCCACAATCCCGATACCTGGTCTGTTAACGGCGGCACCATGGTGACCGTCGAGCACCTGATGGACGAGTTCCAGAGCAACCATGAGTTCTATCGCAGCGGCGGCATTACGGTTTCGGGTGGCGAGCCGCTCCTACAGCCTGAGTTTTTGGCCGACCTGTTCCGTGCAATGCACAACAACTCCGATGGCCGCGTGCATACCTGCTTGGACAGCTGCGGCTATGCGTTCGATCCCAACCACCCCGAGAAGTTCGATGCCGTTCTCAACGAGACCGACATGGTGCTGCTCGACATCAAGCATGCCGATCCGGCTGAGCATAAAAAGCTGACCGGTTGTGATCCCGCACGCATCCTGGCGTTTGGCGATGAGCTTGCACGTCGCAAGATCAAGGTCGTTATCCGCCACGTGGTGGTGCCGGGCATTACCGACACGGTGGAGGAGTGCGAGAAGCTCGGTCGCCTCATCGCTCCATGGCACAACGTGGTGGGCCTGGAAATGCTGCCGTATCACACGATGGGTGTCGTCAAGTACGAGCAACTGGGCATTCCCTATAAGCTCGACGGCGTGCCCCAGATGGATACCGCGCGCATGCCCGAGTTGCGCAATGCCGTTATGACCGGCATGAAAGAGCGCCGTGCGGAGCTCAAAAACGCAATCGGATAGCGTGCTATTTTTGCCCCTTTATGATACGCGAGCTGCGCTGGCTTAGCGTGTTCGTTTGGCGAGGTCAAACAAAATGCTGGTACCATACCTTGGTTTAGAATTTCGTATAGGTTTGGGGAATGGTATGGCTACCATCGCGATTATCGGTGCGCTCGAAAAAGAGATCATGCAGATTAAGGAAGAGTTGAGCGACGTTTGCGAGGCACGGGAGGCAGGCTTGACCGTTGTGAGCGGTGAGCTCGACGGCATGATGATTGTCGCCACAACGGCGGGCATGGGCACGGTGAACGCCGCCGCTGCAACACAGCACCTCATTAGCAAGTATGCTCCGCAGGCTGTTGTGTTTTCGGGCATTGCGGGCGGTTTGAACCCCAAGCTCCATATCGACGACGTGGTCATTGGCAAACGCCTACGCTATCTGGATACCGATACCGCGCTTATCGCCGAGTCCGCACCGGGGCTCGAGGAGTTTGGCTCGACGCCCGCGCTGGTCGATATTGCCGCCGATGTGCTTGCTGAGCGTGGGTTTGTTGACGCTTCGACAAATGCAGTCGCTTCGAATGAGGGCACCAAGCAGTTCCTGGTCGGCACGATTGCCACGGGTAACCGCTTTGTGACGGGCGCCACCATGCGCAACGACGCTATCGAGGCGACGCATGCCGATTGTGTCGGCATGGAGGGCGCGGCAATTGCCCATGTCGCAACCAAAAATGGTGTCGATTGCCTGGTGTTGCGCGCTATCAGTGATAATTGTGACGAGGCGTACGATGCAATTTGCGAGCGCGAGTTCGATCTGTTCGAGTACGCGCGTGTCGCAAGTGACATCACGCTCGATATCGTCCGCCGCATTGCCGCTGCGCAATAGCGCGTCTATTTGTAAGAACCTACGACCAAGGAGTGTCCATGGCCGATTCCATTAACTATCAGCTTGCCAAGTTCGTTGCCAGCTACGGCAAGGTTTCGCAGATTCCCGAGTCCACTTGCCCTGAGGTGAGCTTCGTCGGCCGCTCCAACGTGGGCAAGTCCTCCATCATGAACAAGCTATTTGGCCGCAAGAACCTGGTCAAGGTTTCCAGTACGCCGGGCAAGACGAGCAACATCAACTTCTTTGAGGCCGACGACGTGCATTTCGTGGACCTGCCGGGTTACGGTTTCGCCCGTCGCTCCAAGGCCGAGCGCGACCGCTGGGCCGAGCTTATCGGCGACTTTTTCGACTCCGAGCGCAGCTTTAACTTGGTCGTCTCGCTGGTGGACATTCGTCACGACCCCAGCAAGCTCGACCACGACATGATCGACTACCTACAGGGCAACGAGTTCAACTTTATCGTCTGCCTCACCAAAGCCGACAAGCTCAGCCGCACCCAACAGGCCCGCCAGGCAGCAGCCATCAAAAAACAGCTCAACGTCCCTGCCGAGAACGTGATCATTACAAGCTCCCAAACCGGCACCGGCATCGACGAACTCAAAAAGCGCATCGCCGAGGCCTGCCTCTAGCAGGGGCTCTTGGCAGACAATAGTTTGCATCTATCTATATCACCCCAGTGATAGTTGTTGGTACACTATCACTGGGGTGATATTTTTGTTTGGAGGTCGATATGGAGCTTTGGCACGGGTCGGAGGTTGTTGTCGAGCATCCGTCGTTGGATAAATGCAAACAATTCAATGACTATGGGCGCGGGTTTTATTGCACGCCACATGAGGAAATGGCGATGGAATGGGCATGCCGGACCGAGTCTGATGGCATTGCCAATCGATATGAGCTTGATTTAGATGGCCTTGCGATTTTGGATTTGGAATCAGGCGAGTTCTCGATTCTCAACTGGCTTGCAATTCTGGCGAATAACAGAGAGTTCAATGTTTCAACGCCGGTAGCACGCGAGGGGCTTCGTTCTCTGCTGGATAACTGCCTGATTGGTATTTCTTCCTATGACGTTATTCGAGGCTATCGTGCAGACGATTCCTATTTCTCGTTTGCAAGACAGTTTGTCAACGGCATGATCTCGCTCAGGCAATTGCAGCGCATTATGTTTTTGGGGGATTTGGGCATTCAATATGCGCTTATGAGTGAGCGCGCGTTCTCGGCGATCAGGTTCCGCGATTGGAAGCAGGCCTCGGGAGCCGAGTTTTATCCCAAACGATTTGAGCGAGAACAGAACGCTCGACGTAAGTATCTGGATACGGTAAACGGATTTGACTCTGATGGTGTCGACATTAGGGATTTGATGGCAGGGAGGGTTGATTTGAATGATCCAAGAGTTAACGGATTGTGGGCCGAGTAGGACATACCCCGTCTACTACCTCGAGGATGCAATGAACAACCTCGGTGACTGCTTTGACTATGCCGTTAACGATTATGGGGCAGAAGGATCGGAAGTTGCTGAACTCTTTTGCCTGAGCGGCGTAGCTCGCGAGTTCGAACGCGGCAACGCATGGGTCGTATCGGGAAAATCGGGCGTTGAGCTGTTCGCGCTTATCGCTGAAAGGTCCGGCTATCAGAGCGGGTCTATACCGGATCGCACCTATCGTTTTGAGAAGACGCCAGAGTATTGGACAGGCTGGATACTGGCATATCTGCAGTGGCGTTTAGGGGAGTCTTTCGAAGACCTGCTGCATGTCGTTCCGTTTGACGCACTGCGCAGTCTGTACTATCCCTGGCACGAAGCCTCGGAGGAACGCGTGGCTCGCCTCGTCTGCGATATGGCGAAAAAAGCGTCCAGGCAAACCAAACTTGCGTTAGCAAGAAAGAAACTTAAGAAAACCCAACAAAACCTAGCATACGAATCGGGTGTGTCACTCCGCTCAATCCAAATGTACGAGCAGCGCCAGAGAAACATCAATGAAGCTTCGGTAACAAGCGTAAGAGCCATAGCAAAAGCCCTCCACTGCAACATCGAAGACCTCCTAGAACCAGTCTTCGAATACAAAGAAACCAGCGCCGCCTAAACCAAGCACACAGCTGATGCTCGCCTCTAGGAAGTGCTCCAGTCTAGCAAGAGCCCCTACCAATAAAAAACCAAACTATCAGCCCGGCGACTTTCCAGAGCGTAGGTCCCTGTAGCCGCCGCCGGTGAAGTTAACATAGGGGAGGCCAGGGGGCAAAGCCCCTTGGCCTCCCCGGCGAGTATACGGGACGGCGACTACAGGTATTCGATCTGGGCGCCTTCCGTGTCGCACGTGAGGATATGCGTATCGCACTTGGGGAACTGCTCGCGCAGCTTGACCTGCAGGAACTTTGCCACGATGGTGTCGTCGGTCACAGCCATGAGGGTCGAGCCCGAGCCGCTAATCCAGATGGTCTTAGCGCCGCCGTTAAGGCAGGTGTCGCGCACAGCGTTGTAGTCGGGGATGAGGCGGCGGCGATAGGGCTCTTGGATGCGGTCGTCGTTGGCGGCGGCAATCAGGTCAAGGTCGCCGGTCTCCAGGCCGCGCGTCATGCCGGCGATGCGGCCCATCTGCCACACGGCGGTGGAGAGCGGAATCTCCTGCGGCACGACCTTGCGCGCCTCGCTCGTGTGTACCTCGTAGGGCGGGATCACGGTAATAAAACGCAGGCGATCGCTCACCTCGTAGCGCAGGCACTGGGGGAGCGAATCGGTCGGCGTAAAGGAGCAGACGGCGCCGCCCAGGATGGCGGGGGCGACGTTATCAGGATGGCCCTCGACTTCGGTGGCAATGCGGACGAGCTCGGCACGGTCGACGGTGTGGCCCGTCAGCGCGGCGGCCGCCATGATGCCAGCGACGACGCAGGTGGAGCTGGAACCCAGGCCGCGAGCGACGGGCACATCGGTTTGAATGTCGATGGCAACGGGAAAAGCCGGCTCGCCCCATGCAGCCAGTGCATCGACAAAGCTCACGTAGACCAGGTTGTTCTCGTTTTGGAATTCCTCGGGGCAGCCCGTGATGGTGAGTTTGTCGGCGCGCTCAAAGGTAAAGTGCGAGTAGAGGCTGACGGCCATGCCGAGGGTATCGTAGCCAATGCCCAAGTTGGCGCTTGTTGCTGGGACGGTGATCTTGATCATGTGAGTCCTCCTGGCGTGCCTGGCTGTTTAGTTCGCTGCTCGGGCAGTCCTGCGCAAGACGGAAAGCACATTAAGTGCTTTCCTTTGCGTGCGGAACTC
>NZ_JADNDZ010000010.1 GCF_015552075.1 Collinsella aerofaciens | reverse complement strand
ACGGCTCGGTGCCGTCCACCGGTCAGCGGCGCCCTGGCCTCCCACGGGCTGACCCCGCAGTACTCTCGGCGCGATGGGGCTTAGCTTCCGGGTTCGGAACGGGACCGGGCGTGCCCCCCATGCTCTGGCCGCTGACCGGTGGGCGGCGCCCACCGTATCTTCGGTGTCCGGTGTCTCTCTCACGTGCCCTGGGGGCCGCATGGCGTATAGGAGGAGTCGACTCGGGGGCATCCTCGTGCCCGGACCGCGCTTCAGAGCGCATGTCCCGCGGGCCGCGAGGTGCGGTTCCGGAAGAGCTCGGGCGATTAGTGCGGCTCGGCTGAGGACGTCGCCGTCCTTGCACCTGCCGTCTATCGACCAGGTAGTCTACCTGGGCCCTTACCGGAAGGAGAACTAATCCCTGGAACGGCTTCCCGCTTAGATGCCTTCAGCGGTTATCCGCGCCGCACGCGGCTACCCGGCCGTGCCGTTGGTCGACAACCGGTTCACCGGAGGTGCGTCCACCCCGGTCCTCTCGTACTGGGGGCAGCCTCCATCGATTCTCCTGCGCCCACGGAGGATAGGGACCGAACTGTCTCACGACGTTCTGAACCCAGCTCGCGTACCGCTTTAAACGGCGAACAGCCGTACCCTTGGGACCTGCTCCAGCCCCAGGATGCGATGAGCCGACATCGAGGTGCCAAACCTTGCCGTCGATGTGGACTCTTGGGCAAGATCAGCCTGTTATCCCCGGAGTACCTTTTATCCGTTGAGCGACGGCCCACCCACTCGGGGCCGCCGGATCACTAGAGCCTGCTTTCGCACCTGCTCGGCTTGTGGGCCTCGCAGTCAAGCCCGCTTGTACTCTTGCATTCAAAAGGACGGTTGCCGACCGTCCCGAGCGGACCTTCGCGCGCCTCCGTTACCCTTTAGGAGGCGACCGCCCCAGTCAAACTGCCCGCCTGGCACGGTCCCCGAGCCGGTCGACGGCCTCGGGTTAGGACGCCGGTCGCGCGAGGGCAGTATTCCAAGGGCGGCTCCCCGGGGGCTGGCGCCTCCGGATCGATGCCTCCTGCCTATCCTCTACACGCGGGACCAGCGGCCAATGCCAAGCTGCAGTGAAGGTTCACGGGGTCTTTCCGTCCTTCCGCGGGTAAGTCGCATCTTCACGACCAGTGCAATTTCACCGGGTCCATGGTCGAGACAGCGCCCAAGTCGTTGCGCCTTTCGTGCAGGTCGGAACTTACCCGACAAGGAATTTCGCTACCTTAGGACCGTTATAGTTACGGCCGCCGTTTACCGGGGCTTGGCTTCGGGGCTTCGCGCGATGCGCTAACTCCTCCGCGTGACCTTCCGGCACCGGGCAGGCGTCAGACCCTATACGTCGCCTTGCGGCTTCTGCAGAGTCCTGTGTTTTTGGTAAACAGTCGCTTGGGCCTCTCCACTGCGGCCCGCCTCCGCTCCCCGGGCGAGCCGGTTCACGTACGCGCGGGCACCCCTTCTCCCGAAGTTACGGGGCCATTGTGCCGAGTTCCTTGACCATGGTTGACCCGATCGCCTCGGTATGTTCTACCCACCCACCTGTGTCGGTTTGCGGTACGGGCGCGCACGCGCCTGCCTAGGGGTTTTTCTAGGGACCTCGGGCTCACTCGCTTCGCTCAGTCGCTTCGTCCGGAGCCTCGCCCTTCTGCGGACCGGATTTCCCTGGTCCGCGGGCCGCGCTCCATCACGGGGACGTCCAGAACCCCGCCGAGCCACCCCCATCCGTCGCCCCGTCGGTCGTAGCGCCGCGTGCGCGGTGCAGGAATGTCTGCCTGCTGCGCGTCGGCTACGCCTACCGGCCTCGCCTTAGCCCCCGACTGACCCTGGGAGGATTAGCCTTGCCCAGGAAACCTCGGGTTCACGGCGGACGAGTTACTCTCTCGTCTCTCGCTACTCATGCCAGCATTCTCACTCCCATGCGCTCCACCGCCGGTCGCCCGGCGGCTTCTCCGCCCATGGGAAGCTCCCCTACCGATTCTACTTAGGTAAAATCCCGCCGCTTCGGTGTCCAGCTTAGCCCCGTGTATTGTCGGCGCATGTCCACTCGACCAGTGAGCTGTTACGCACTCTTTGAATGCATGGCTGCTTCTAAGCCAACATCCTGGTTGTCTGGGCGGACGCACATCCTTTGCCACTCGGCTGGAACTTGGGGACCTTAGCGGGCGGTCCGGGCTGTTTCCCTCTCGAGCACACAGCTTAGCCCACATGCTCTGACTGCCGCGCTCTGGGCCGCCGGCATTCGGAGTTCGGTTGGATTCGGTAGGCGGCGAAGCCCCCTCGTCCATCCGGTGCTCTACCTCCGGCGGTGAACGCGCGACGCTAGCCCTAAAGCTATTTCGGGGAGAACGAGATATCTCCGGGTTTGATTGGCCTTTCACCCCTATCCGCAGGTCATCGCCGCCGTTTTCAACCGACGTGCGTTCGGCCCTCCACGGGGTCTTACCCCCGCTTCAGCCTGCCCACGGATAGCTCACCCGGCTTCGCGTCCGCGGCGCGGGACTCAAGTCGCCCTGTTAAGGCTCGCTTTCGCTCCGGCTCCCTTTCGGTTAACCTCGCCCCGCGCCAGCGACTCGCTGGCTCATTCTACAAAAGGCACGCCGTCACACCATAAAGGTGCTCCGACTGCTCGTGGGCGCACGGTTTCAGGTACTGTTTCACTCCCCTCCCGGGGTGCTTTTCACCTTTCCCTCACGGTACTGGTGCGCTATCGGTCACAGGGTAGTACTCAGGCTTGGATGGTGGTCCACCCAGGTTCGGACCGGGTTTCACGTGCCCGGCCCTACTCAGGGACCGCGTCGCGCCGTCCGGTCTGGGTTCGCGTACGGGGCTGTCACCCGCTGCGGCCGGCCCTCCCATGCCGTTCCGCTCCCCAGCCGGACCTGCGCCCGGGGGCGGCAGCCCCCGGATGCGCGGCCCTGCAACCCCGTCGGCGGAACCCCTGCCGGGTATGCCCGCTCGACGGTTTGGCCATCGGTCCCCTTTCGCTCGCCGCTACTCGGGGAGTCTCGAGATTGATTTCCTCTCCTCCGGGTACTTAGATGTTTCAGTTCCCCGGGTTGTCCTCCCCCCGCCTATGTGTTCAGCGGGGGGATATGCACACTGCTGTGCATGGGTTCGCCCATTCGGAGACCCCCGGGTCGAAGGATGTGTGCTCCTCGCCGGGGATTATCGCAGCTTGCCGCGTCCTTCATCGGCTCCCTGTGCCAAGGCATCCGCCGTGCGCCCGTGGTATCTTGCGGGACCGCATCGGGCCCGCGGGATATCCACGTGTCGCTAATTAAGTTAATTAATCGATATCATGAATAGCGCTCGTATGTCGCAATTCGGGTATCTCATACCGCGGCACAGCAGTTGTACTGTGCTCGCGATCAGATGCTCCTCACTCATTAATAAGTGAATTCTTCTTGTTTGGATCGGATGAATGATTGCTATCATTCTGTCTTTAAATCGCAGAAAAGAATCGAGTCTGGAAGAGGATACTCTTCCATCTCTCTCCTATCGCTATGCGGCTCTCAAGGTACGCGGGTGCGACCCCGGGGACCGGGTGCTGCGGGGACTTATCCTGGCGGACATCTACCGGACGGGCTCCTGCCCTCTATTCGAGTTAAGTTGATCTCTCTAGAAGATTTATCTCCCTAGAAAGGAGGTGATCCAGCCGCACCTTCCGGTACGGCTACCTTGTTACGACTTCACCCCCCTCACCCTCCACACCTTCGGCGCCTCCCCCCCTTGCGGTTGGGCCGGCGACTTCGGGTGCAGACGACTCGGGTGGTGTGACGGGCGGTGTGTACAAGGCCCGGGAACGCATTCACCGCGGCATGCTGATCCGCGATTACTAGCAACTCCGACTTCATGGGGGCGGGTTGCAGCCCCCAATCCGAACTGGGGCCGGCTTTCCGGGATCCGCTCCCCCTCGCGGGGTGGCATCCCTCTGTACCGGCCATTGTAGCACGTGTGCAGCCCAGGGCATAAGGGGCATGATGACTTGACGTCGTCCCCGCCCTCCTCCGCCTTGACGGCGGCGGTCCCGCGTGGGTTCCCGGCATCACCCGATGGCAACACGCGGCGGGGGTTGCGCTCGTTGCGGGACTTAACCCAACATCTCACGACACGAGCTGACGACAGCCATGCACCACCTGTATGGGCTCCTCTCGGCCACGGGGTCTCCCCCGCTTCACCCATATGTCAAGCCCTGGTAAGGTTCTTCGCGTTGCTTCGAATTAAGCCACATGCTCCGCTGCTTGTGCGGGCCCCCGTCAATTCCTTTGAGTTTTAGCCTTGCGGCCGTACTCCCCAGGCGGGACGCTTAATGCGTTGGCTGCGGCACGGGGGGATCGTCCCCCCACACCTAGCGTCCATCGTTTACGGCTGGGACTACCAGGGTATCTAATCCTGTTCGCTCCCCCAGCTTTCGCGCCTCAGCGTCGGTCTCGGCCCAGAGGGCCGCCTTCGCCACCGGTGTTCCACCCGATATCTGCGCATTCCACCGCTACACCGGGTGTTCCACCCTCCCCTACCGGACCCAAGCCGCGGAGGTTCCGGGGGCTTCGGGGGGTTGAGCCCCCCGCTTCGACCCCCGGCCTGCCGGGCCGCCTACGCGCGCTTTACGCCCAATGAATCCGGATAACGCTCGCCCCCTACGTATTACCGCGGCTGCTGGCACGTAGTTAGCCGGGGCTTCTTCTGCAGGTACAGTCTTGACTCTTCCCTGCTGAAAGCGGTTTACGACCCGAAGGCCTCCGTCCCGCACGCGGCGTCGCTGCGTCAGGGTTCCCCCCATTGCGCAAGATTCCCCACTGCTGCCTCCCGTAGGAGTCTGGGCCGTGTCTCAGTCCCAATCTGGCCGGTCGGTCTCTCAACCCGGCTACCCGTTGTCGGCACGGTGGGCCGTCACCCCGCCGTCTACCTGATGGGCCGCGGAGCCATCCCCTCCCGTCGGGGCTTTAGCCGGGGTGCCATGCGGCACCCCGGGGTATCCGGTATTACCCGTCCTTTCGGGCGGCTATCCCGGGGGAGGGGGCAGGTTCTCCACGTGTTACTCAGCCGTTCGCCACTCGCTTCCACCCGGAGGTGGGTGCCGTTCGACTTGCATGTGTTAGGCGCGCCGCCAGCGTTCATCCTGAGCCAGGATCGAACTCTCCGTCCAAAATATTTGGGCTTCGAGCCCGTCCGGTCCTCACAACTATTAGCTGATCGGTTCCGTTCGATTCATATGGTTCTAGTATAGGAAAAGGAATTTCTCGGGGCCGCCTCTCGGCGGCCTTGCGAAAAACAAATCCAAGTTAGACCATTTCAAATGGTTCGATGTCTGCCCGGATGCGACACA
>NZ_JADNDZ010000106.1 GCF_015552075.1 Collinsella aerofaciens | reverse complement strand
GCAGGTCCCCCAGCACCAGGCCCACGAGCGGGCACAGGACGATGGGGCGGAACGCGTAGAGGGTGCCGAGCTGGTAGTCGAGGCATCAAAACGCTCCGACTAAGCCGACGAGGATTGCTTGGACAAGCATAATTCCTCCCAATAAGGAATATCGAACCGTCGTCACACCCGTCGCGCGCGTTGTTGATATCAATTCCGGGAGTTCGATCACACGGCTCGAAGCGTACCTGGTGTGCTGCGAACACCCATGCCAGGTACAAATGATTTGATACCAATTATAGATATGCAGGTTCTTACTATTTAATACCACTCGCTCAGCGGGGTGTTTTTTACCGTAAACGGCAGACGTATCCCATCAGGCGCGCTCTTTGTTTCGATGGCGGACAAGCGCCACCAGAAAGCCATCGCCAAAGGCATCGTATGCCAAGTTGCCTACAATCACCAAAACGATTATCGCCGCGCCCAAAAACTCGTTCCAGCGAAAGACCTCGCCAAAGAGGAGCGCCGACCAGCAGGGAGCGAGCACGACCTCGCTCATGCAGACCAAGTTGGCCGCAAACGCGTTAGTGCGCGCAATCCCCTTGGCATACAGCACGCTCGCAAGGCCACTGCAAAAAAAGCCGTGCACCAGCATAAGCCCCCACTCAAACGGTCTCACGGAGTCTAGGGCACCGGCAAAATAGACGATCGGCAACATCGAGATACCGCAGGAGATGAGCGAGGACACCATGGGCGACGCATCGGGGCGAGAGTTCAAAAAGAAACACAGCCCAAAGGTGGCGCCCGAAATGACGGCAAGCAGGTTGCCGAGCATGCCCTCGGCACTTAAATCGCCTAAAAAGAAAAGTCCCATACCCGTAAAAGCAACCACCACGGAGGCAATCTTCGCAGGCGAGGGCAACGTGCGAGTTGCGAGCGATTGATACACGATAACGAAAATCATCGAGGTGTACTGCAGGACGATCGCGTTGCCGACCGTCGTGAGCTGGTTGGCAAAGTTAAACGTGGTGCCCGTCACGAAGTTGCAGACGGCCACAAGGACAATAAGACGGCTGACGCGGAGGATGGGCCTGCCGACGAGCAGGATAAAGAGCGCCATAAATATTGCCGTAACGGCACCGATCAAAAGAGCTGACTGCGAATTGGCGCGAACGAGGATGCCGATAAAACTCCACAAGAGCGCCGTGCCAAATAGATACATCGCTCCGCTCACGCCATTATCGGGCGGATTGTCAGATCGAATCACGAAGCACCTCCAGCTAGCTTTCGGTAATAAAAAACGGCGACCGCAGCGGGTCGCCGTTTCCCTTGGGGGCAGAATAAAACGCAGGAACCTACGCCAGCACGCCGAAGAACGCGCCGATGATGCCCACGACCATGGTGGCCACGA
>NZ_JADNDZ010000105.1 GCF_015552075.1 Collinsella aerofaciens | reverse complement strand
GCCATGGGCTTCGCCATGCTCGGCCGCCTGGTGCTCACCAAGCAGCTCGTGCCCTTCTACTTCCTGGGCTTCCTGCTGTGCTCCTACGCCAACGTGCCCGTCCTGGGCGTCGCCCTGATCGCCATCATCATCGGCATCGACAAGTTCGACCTGCTCGGCCTGGGCGGAGCCCAGCCCCAGCTCTCCGCGGAAGGGGATGAGGACGATGACTTCTAGTCCCGAGAACAGGATCACGCGCTCCGACCTCGTCAAGAGCGCCGTCAACGTCGGCGCCCTGGGCATGGAGTTCTCCTGGACCTACTACAAGCAGATGAACATCGCCTTCTGCCTGATGGTCGCCAACATGCTCAAGAAGATCTACGCCGGCCGCCCCGACGACTACGCCGAGGCCCTGCACCGCCACTGCGCGTTCTTCAACATCACCGTCCAGTTCGCCCCGTTCGTCGGCGGCATCGCGATGGCCATGGAGGAGAAGGTCGCCCGCGGCGAGATCGAGCCCGAGAGCGTCAACGACGTCAAGGCCGCCCTCATGGGCCCGCTGTCCGGCATCGGCGACTCCATCTTCCTGTCGACGCTGCGCGTGGTCGCCGCCGCGGTGGGCATCAGCCTGTGCCAGGCCGGCAACCCCTTCGGCCCCATCGCCTTCCTGCTCATCTACAACGTCCCCGGCTTCGCGCTGCGCGTCTGGGGCGCCGTCAAGGGCTACGAGCTGGGCGTGGGCTTCCTGGACGAGGCCCAGAGGACCGGCCTCATGCAGAAGATCATGACCTGCGTGGGCATCGTGGGCGTCATGGTCGTGGGCGCCATGTGCAAGGACATGTTCTGGGCCAGCATCCCGGTGGCCATCGGCTCGGGCGACGACGCCCAGACCCTCCAGGACATCCTGGACGGCATCATGCCCGGCATGCTCGGCATGATCGCCTTCTGGCTGTACTACTGGCTGCTGTCCAAGAAGATCAACCCCATGGTGCTGATCGTGGCCACCATGGTCGTGGGCATCATCGGCGCGTTCTTCGGCGTGCTGGCGTA
>NZ_JADNDZ010000104.1 GCF_015552075.1 Collinsella aerofaciens | reverse complement strand
GTACATGTACGGATGAATGTGGGAGGTGTTCGGATGAAGTCGATAATCAAGGGTTCGCGTCGAAGTGCCAAAGAAGTAAAAATTTCTCTAGCACACGACGGAAATCTTTGTTACTATAGTCGAGCTAACGGGTTGTGGCTCAGTTTGGTAGAGCACTGCGTTCGGGACGCAGGGGTCGCTGGTTCAAATCCAGTCAACCCGACCAGAGCATGAGGAGGGACCGCTTCTTGCGGTCCCTTTTTTTAGCTATTGTTGTGATACCGCGATAGCCGCGGTATACTCATTCGAGCTTGTCTCGCTGTATTGTGGAGGTCTACATGTTTGGACTGAGGGCTCCTGAGCTCATCATTATTCTCGTCGTTGTCCTGATTATCTTCGGGCCCAAGAACCTGCCGAAGCTCGGCAAGTCCCTCGGCTCTACCGTCAAGAATATCCGCGAGGGTATGGAGGGCGACGATAAGGCCGAGACCAAGCAGGCCGAGGAGGTCGTGGTCGAGCAGTCCGAGGAGGACAAGGAGATCGCTGAGCTCGAGGCTAAGCTCGCTGCTGCCAAGAAGAAGCAGGCAGAGGACAGCGACGCGGACGCAGAGTAGTCCCATCCCTTTGGGGTGAGCACCTGACCGGCTTGCCCGCAGGCTAGCCGGTCTTTTTCGTTTTGTTGACAGTTGATTGTTTGATCAGAGTTGGGGAGATATCCGTATGGACGCAAGCCAGATCGTACTGACCGCTGAGGGCCGCCAGAAGCTCGTCGAGGAGCTCGCTTGGCGTGAGGGCGATTACGCCAAGGAGATCGTCGAGGACATCAAGGAAGCCCGCGCGTTCGGCGACCTTTCGGAGAACTCCGAGTACGATGCCGCTAAGGACAAGCAGGCCCAGAACGCCGCTCGTATTGCCGAGATCCAGGCCATCCTCGCCAACGCTCAGGTTGCTGCCACCACGGGCGATCTGACCGTCTCCATCGGTTCCACCGTTTCTCTGATTGATCCCAACGGTGAGGTCATGGAAGTCACGCTCGTCGGTACCACCGAGACCAACTCGCTCGAGCGCAAGATCTCCAACGAGTCTCCGGTCGGTCACGCCATCATCGGTCACGGCGAGGGTGATTCCGTCGAGGTCGTTACGCCTTCCGGCAAGACTCGCGTCTACACCATCGCCAAGATCGCACGCTAGACCACGGTCCCGCGTAAAGGTATGTTTTCGCTCCCTGGGACCGAATCCTGGGGAGCGTTTTAGTTTGAGGAGCTAACTTATGGCAGAGAACCAGAACGCCGCAGATCAGGCATCGACGCTCAACGACGAGCGCGCCACCCGCCTGGCCAAGCGCGCCGCCCTGTTCGAGGCGGGCCAGAACCCCTATCCCGAGCACTCTGAGCTTGAGGACTACGTCGCCGATATCGAGGCTAAGTACGCCGAGCTTGCCGATGGCGAGGACACCGAGGACGTCGTGAAGATCGCTGGCCGTGTGGTTGCCAAGCGCGGTCAGGGCAAGATCATGTTCATCGTCGTGCGTGATGCGACTGCCGAGATTCAGCTGTTCTGCCGCATCAACGACATGGACGAGGCTGCCTGGAGTACGCTCAAGGCCCTCGACCTGGGCGACATCCTGGGCGTGACCGGCGTGGTCGTGCGCACCCAGCGTGGCCAGCTTTCCGTTGCCCCTAAGAGCGCGACCCTGCTTGCCAAGGCCGTTCGTCCGCTGCCCGAGAAGTTCCACGGTCTTTCCGACAAGGAGACCCGCTATCGCCAGCGCTATGTCGACCTGATCGCCAACGACGACGTTCGCGAGACCTTCCGTAAGCGTTCGCGGATTCTCTCCACCTTCCGTCGCTTTATGGAGTCCGACGGCTACATGGAGGTCGAGACCCCCATCCTGCAGACCATCCAAGGCGGCGCTACTGCCAAGCCGTTCATTACCCACTTCAACGCGCTCGATCAGGAGTGCTACCTGCGTATTGCCACCGAGCTGCACCTCAAGCGCTGCATCGTCGGTGGTTTTGAGCGCGTGTTCGAGATCGGCCGCATCTTCCGTAACGAGGGCATGGACCTTACCCACAACCCCGAGTTCACCACGATGGAGGCCTACCGTGCCTTCTCAGACCTCGAGGGCATGAAGGCGCTCGCCCAGGGTGTCATTAAGGCGGCTAACAAGGCCATCGGCAACCCCGAGGTCATCGAGTACCAGGGCCAGACCATCGACCTTTCTGGTGAGTGGGCCAGCCGTCCCATGACCGACATCGTCTCCGACGTGCTCGGCAAGCAGGTCACCATCGACACGCCGGTCGAGGAGCTTGCTGCCGCCGCGCGCGAGAAGGGCCTGGAGATCAAGCCCGAGTGGACTGCCGGCAAGATCATCGCCGAGATTTACGATGAGCTGGGCGAGGACACCATCGTCAACCCGACCTTCGTGTGCGATTACCCCATCGAGGTCAGCCCGCTCGCTAAGCGTTTTGAGGACGACCCGCGTTTGACTCACCGCTTTGAGCTGGTCATCGCCGGCCACGAGTACGCCAACGCATTCTCCGAGCTCAACGACCCGGTCGACCAGGCTGAGCGCTTTGCTGCCCAGATGGCCGAGAAGGCCGGCGGCGACGATGAGGCTATGGAGTATGACGAGGACTACGTGCGCGCCCTCGAGTACGGTATGCCTCCCGCGGGCGGCATTGGCATTGGTATCGACCGCGTGGTCATGCTGCTTACTAACCAGGCTTCTATCCGCGACGTCCTGCTGTTCCCGCACATGAAGCCCGAGAAGGGTTTCCAGTCCGGTGCCGCTGCCGCCAAGGCTGCAGAGGCCGGCAACGCCGCGAGCCCGTTCGTTAAGTCGCTTAAGCCCACGCTCGATTACTCCAAGATCGCCGTTGAGCCGCTGTTTGAGGAGTTCGTCGACTTTGATACCTTCTCCAAGAGCGATTTCCGCGCTGTGAAGGTCAAGGCATGCGAGGCCGTCAAGAAGTCCAAGAAGCTGCTGAACTTTACGCTCGACGACGGTACCGGTACCGACCGCACCATCCTCTCCGGTATTCACGCTTATTACGAGCCCGAGGACCTGGTCGGCAAGACCTTGCTCGCCATCACCAACCTGCCTCCGCGCAAGATGATGGGCATCCCCAGCTGCGGCATGCTCATCAGTGCCATCCACGAGGAGGATGGTGAGGAGCGCCTCAACCTGATCCAGCTCGACGCCTCCATCCCCGCCGGCGCAAAGATGTACTAATTGGTTCCGCCGTTCTACCGAACGGCGGACCAGCCGACGCTGCGCGACGCCCAGGGCGACAATTTGTCATTCAAAAGGCAAGGCATGACCAGAAGGTCTATGCC